>QMSU01000231.1 GCA_003650975.1 Thermoplasmata archaeon | reverse complement strand
TCCGGTAAATGAGGCAACGGCATCCCCGAGCCCCGTCCTTTCACCGAGTTCCGCCGCATGTGTTGCCTCAAGCGCTTTTCTTTCAGGAATGCCCAGCACGACAGCTGCGGAAAGGGTTGCTGCGAGGGATGATGAGGCGCTCACGCTGAATCCCTGGGAAACGGGTAATTCATTTTTGAGCATAACTGAAACACCTTTCCCTGTTATCATTTGCAGTGCTTTTCTCGTCACCTCTCCCTTCCCCACGTTTCCGTGAATGGTGAGAGAGGTATCCGTTCTTTCAGCGCATGCATAGCTGCCGAGGGAAATACATACCCCGGCGCCTCGGGAGCCCACCACCTCGTTATTGTCATCGGTGCATATCTCAAAAAAACCGGTGATGTGCCCGGGAGCAAATGCGACAGCCTTCATATCAAATCCAGTATCTCCATGGCAACTTCCTCTTTTTTTCCGGATGTTTCCCTCACCGGCCCCTTCTTTCCCACAATCCATATGCGCACGGAATCGCTCCCCAGACTTTCAATGGTGTTTCCGATGGCATAATCGAGGTCGTCCTTTTCCACCAGCTCGGTGGCCCGGGGGATCACTTCAGACTCGTTTTCCGCCAGTTTGAACCCGATGACTGTTTTTGCCATCTTTCTGAGCAGGGGATTCACCCGCGGAGCCGGCTCCAGCGTCACTGTCATCTTCTTTCCAGATTTTATTTTTCCCTTCTGCTTGGCAACGGTGAAATCAGAAATTGCCGCACAGTTGATTACCGCATCATATGTTCTTTCCCTTTTTATAAGGCCCAGCAAATCATGAATGCTTGTGAAATGCTCTGTGGTAATATATGGTGGCATGGGGAAACTCGCCCACGCCTCAACATCCATCCCCCTCTCATATGCTTCCATCGCCAGCGCTCTGGCCATTTTCCCCGAGGAGAGGTTGGTGATCACCCGCACGTCATCCAGTGGTTCACCGGTGGCCCCCCCGATTATCAGCACCCTTTTACCCCCTCTCCCCGCTCGGAGGGCCCGCAGGGAATCGGCGACAATTCTCTCGATTCCTGCCATTTTTGCCTTTCGTTCTCCCATTTCAGGAGGAACGAACAATATGCCGCGTTCCCTGCATCTTTTAATATGTCGCTGGAGTACTTCGTTTTCATACATTGAAAGGTGCATTGACGGCGCCAGCAGCATTTTTCTTGCGGTGAGGGCAAAGGTGGTGAGGGCATTGTCTGCAATGCCAAGGGCAATTTTTGAAAGGGTGTTTGCCGTGCATGGTGCCACAAGAAGGAGGTCAAAATCAATGCTCACATGCTCTGTTTTTCCGGAAAGACCTGTGATGGCCGCATTTCCCGTCGCAAATTCCATTGTCATCGGCGAGATGAATCGACATGCCTCATCGGTCATCACCGGAATGACTTCTGCACCGTGGCGTATCAGCTGACGGGCAAGCTTCACACACTCCACACAGGCAATTCCCCCAGATATCCCCAAGACTATTGTACGCCCCTCCAATTTTTGCGAGAGGGCCCCCTTTATAGATTCACTCGGATGCACAGAGATATATGCACGGTGATTACATAAATTATACTATCTCGTGAATTCATCCCGTGCAATGATTATGAGTATGAGGGCCACAATGCTGAGAAGGGAGCCCACAAGGAAACCCATGGAGAGTATGCCGCACACCGCACCGATAACGGCCACCACCATGTATTTTTTCATGATGCAGCATATCGCCCCCACTAGAGGGGGAATGGAGAGCACCACGAACATAGAGAATATGAGGGGGAGCAATTCAAAGATGCGGGCGCTCATGGCCTTTTCCGTATTCTCCTCCCCATTTTTTTTCAGCACAAACTGCTCGGTGATCATGGTTTCAAAGGGGAACACACCTATCGTCACCCGCTTGGTGGTGTAATTATCGTATGCAATGGTGATGGTATGGATTCCCGCCGTGATGTTTAAGGAGAAGAGGCCCTGCTCATCGGTATGGGTAACTACCCGGGGAGGTTCCTCGTCCGCAAGGGATATGACCGCATGGGCAATGGCATTTCCGTTTTCATCCACCACCGTTCCCTCGTAGGTGCCGTTGCCGCTCAGCAGTTTATCCTCTGCAAGAAAATACGATGTTCCCATGGCAAGTCCGAGCAGGCATGCCACCATCAGCAGCACCCCGGCCACGAACAGCTTGCGAGAGGGATGGTGTTCCACCAGAGGATGTATGGGGCTTTCCGCCGGCGGTTCTTCGGTGGTGACATCGACCTTTATACTCATGTTACAGTTCGGGCAGGTTGTTTTCTGAATTCCCTCCGTGCCCTCCGCCACCTCAACCACCACATTCCTATTGCAGTAGGGACACCGTGTCTTTCCCTTCATTGAACTCTAATGGTTTTTTATTTAAGTACGTTTCCTCATAGCACATTTAAGAGGAAAATGAAGAGGTGCATACCATCATCCCATCAAGAGCAGGAAAATACCTCCTGTCTGGAGAAAACTGGATGCTTTCTTCGTTAACACATCTTAGCGAGAATCCCCTCAGCCTTTAAAGCAGGGGATGAATTGCCCTCATGTCTTCAGCAACACTTTTCATGGAGAAAAATTTTAATTTTTGGACAGGCGCACTAGCAGAGCGGGTGCTATATCACTTGTCCAGAGCGTGAAACAATGGAATTGGTAAGCGAGAACTATGGTATTGGGCAGAGTTTGTATCATTTGGGGTGGTGTCTAAAGTAACAGATATGATATGTTTAGGAAAGAAGAGAATAAAAAGCTTTGCGAAAAATATTGAGAGAAGTAGCCATAAGACACGGAATTACCATCGTGGAGATGTGTATCATGTAAGATCACCTTCACATGATTGTAGGGATTCCTCCTACAATGAGCATCTCCAGTGCATTTCATCTTCTAAAATGAATATCTTCACATGAATTGTTCGAACAAAAGCCCAAGTTCCTTTTATCACTTTTATCAGTTAACAAAAATATTTTAAAAAATTTTCAATTAGCTAGATATGAGTATTAGAGAGAAGAAAGTTAATCTTATTCAAAAAATTTTCAAGTGGAATGCATATGGAATTGACGAAGAGAATGAATTATGTGAATTTAATTGTTTTTT
>QMSU01000230.1 GCA_003650975.1 Thermoplasmata archaeon | reverse complement strand
TCCAACCCCGACAGCACCAGCTCCACCTTCGCCGGCGTCTCGTCGGGTAACCTCACCCAGGCCGCATACCCCGGCGGCCTGACGCTGAACTACACCTACGATGAACTCAACCGCTTGCTCACGGCGGAGGGTTTGGCCCTCACCTACGACGAGCGGGGCGACATCGTGGACAGCCGGGATGGTAACGCCTCCTTCGGGGCCACCTACGATGCCGGGCGGCGGCTCAGGACGGTGACCTACGACGGCCTGGCCACCGTCACCTACACCTACGACTCCCGCAATCTCCTCACCCGGGTGGAGGACGACCTGGCGGGGGCGTGGATGGAGTTCGAGTACGACGATGACGGTCGCCTGACCGAAATCCGCCGCTCCAACGGGGTGACAACCCGCTTCACCTACGACGACGCCGGACGGGTGACCCGCATCCGGGATGTAGGGGCGAACGGCGGTTCGCCCCTGGCCGACCAGCAGTACACCCTCAACGCCGAGGGGGAGCCGGTGCAGGTGGCCCGCACGTTGCCCTTCGACCCGGCCCCCGACCCGGAGGCGCTGGCCCTCAACCTGACCTACGACGACGCCGGCCAGATCACGAGCCCCGGCTACGCCTATGACGCCCGGGGCCGCCAGACCGCCGCACCGGGCAGGGCGTTCGCCTACAGCGGCGCCTCCCGCCTGGTCTCCGTCACCGCCGACGGCACCACGGCGGCCCTCACCTACAACGGCCTGGGCGACCTCCGCACCCGCACGGTGGACGGGGCGACCACCCACTACTACCACAACTATGCCCTGGGCCTCTGGCCCATCGTGGCCGAAGCCTCAGCACAGACTTCCGAAGTCTCCGGAGACTTCGGAAGTCTGGCCGGGTCGAGGGGGCAGGGGGGTGAGGGCTACAAGCGCTTCTACGTCTACACCCCTGGCGGGGCGCTGCTGTACTCGATGGAGCCGGGCAGCGGGGCGGTGCGCTTCTACCACTTTGACCGGGTGGGTTCCACCCTGTTCCTGACCGACGGAAGCGGCCAGGTGACCGACGCCTACGCCTATGACCCTTATGGCAACCTGCTGGGCCACCAGGGGGGTAGTGACCAGCCCTTCACCTACGTGGGGCGCTACGGCGTGCGGTGGGAGCCGGTGGGGAGCCTCTATGATATGCGGGCTCGTGCCTACGACCCGGCCACCGCCCGCTTCCTGACCCGTGACCCCGTCTGGCCCCTCCTGGCCGACCCCCAGAGCCTGAACGTGTACCAGTACGTGCTCCAGAACCCGTTGCAATACGTTGACCCGGCGGGAGCGCAACTCTTCTACCAGCGTGAGCCACCTCTGTGGATGAGGGAGTCCGTGAAGAAAGTGCAGAAGCAGGTCGGCAGAATAGTCCGGACGGAGCCATTGGCATCGGAGGAGTTAAAGCCGGTGGCGACGAAGCCGTTGGTATCGGTGGCAACTCGGGGGTTGAAGCCGGTGGCGACGGAGCCATTGGCGACCAGGCCAGCCCTATGGTCGGAGGCGGGGCTCACGGGAACAAGAAGTGTACACGTTGATATCGGCGAATGGTAGCTGGGGCCGCGGATTATTGGGGTTACGCCCCGGTGGGTTTCACTTTAGGCCCCTCGGACGGGGCGGAGGGTGGGCCTTTCGGGGGAGGGAATAGAAACACGGAGCAAGGGAGGTGCGTATGAAACAACCCAATTAGGCAAACGGCGGGCGGAACGGTGGGGCATAGCTCGCCTGGAGCTCAAAGCTCCAGGCTAAGCAGTAGAAGGGCGCTGGAAGCGCCCTAAATAGCCCGCTTCCAGTGGGCTTTTACCGCTAAGGCCGGGGCTTTTAGCCCTGGCCCAAGAAGCTGAGGAGCAGGCGTTCTCTAACGCCGTTAAGGGCATTAGAGAATGCCCCACTCTTCAGAATCGTGCTCTGAAACTGGAAGAGGAAATTGGCCGTGACCTGGAGGCGCTTGCCCAGCGCCTTTATGGGTCAATGCGACCTGGGAGGTGAGAGAATATGAGGTCAGGCACACGCAAATACCAAAGGCCGACGGCCTGGAAGGTAACCCTCGTGGGGCTGGTGGCGGTGCTGGCACTGCTGCTGGTGGTCACCGCCGGGGCGCAGGGGGGCGTAGGCGCAGGGGTGCGGGGGAGCGCAGGAGCGGAGGGGCAGAGGAGCAGGGGAGCAGCCGTTCAGCCTCAGACTTCCGAAGTCTTGCAGACTTCAGAAGTCTCCCAGCCACTCACCGTCATCTACACCTACGACGACGCTGGCCGCTTGGTGAGCGTGGACTACGGCGACGGGATGCGCATCACCTACACCTATGACACGGCGGGGAACATGCTGCGGCGGAAGGTCGCAGGCGGAGTGGTGAGGGTGTACCTGCCCGTCATCCTGAAGAACTACGTCCCGTGAAAGGGGAGAGAGCAGGAGAGAGGGACAAGGGGGACTCTACTCAGGGCCCTGGCACCTCTGCTCGGCTTACGGCGCCGGAGCAGCTATCAAACCACGAATCTCGGTCAGAATTGCCAAAGGTCAGGCTGGGTAGCCGACACGACGTTTGATTCGCTGCCTCCATCAGCACAGTTTTGAGGCAAAGGGCAAGAAAGGGAGGCGCGGGAGCCAGGGAGCAGAGGGGCAGGGGAAAGGGGGAACAAGAGAATTTATCCGATTTAAAAGCCACCTGTGCGACCAGCATTAGGTGTTACTTGCAAAATTCGCTCGAAGTGGTATAATTGGCCTAGTTTTGGAAAGACTCCCCAGGAGAGGGGGAATGAACGGCTGGCTGGAGAGATACCGTGGCTACATCCTGATTACCCTCCTCAACCTGCTCATCACCGGCGGGGCGCTCTTCTTTTTGCGCATGCCCCGGTCAACGGGGGAGATAGTGATAACTCCGCCTCCGCCCACTGCCACTCCCTTGCCCACCCCTACCCCTCGTCCCCTCGCGGTCTACGTGAGCGGAGCGGTCGTGCGCCCGGACGTCTACCTCCTGCCGGCAGACAGCATCGTCAAGGACGCCATCGAGGCCGCCGGGGGAGCCACCGCCGCGGCCGACCTGAACTGCATCAACCTGGCCCGGCGGCTGCGCGATCAGGAGCACATCTACGTGCCCCAGGCGGGTGAGGGGAG
>QMSU01000229.1 GCA_003650975.1 Thermoplasmata archaeon | reverse complement strand
CCGCATATGCCATCGTGGGCTCAGCCATCTACCGGAGCGGTGACATAAAAAAGGCAGCACGCTCCTTTGCGCAGGAGGCGATGACATTTGAATGAAAGGGAAATTTTTGTGGAGATGTACAGAAAGGGATTGATAAAAACATTGAGAAATAAACCGGAAGGATGGCGCCTTTTATCGGGGATATGGAGCCCCTTCTACATCCAGCTCCGGATGCTTCCCTCCCATCCATCTTTAATGAACGAAATAGGAATCCTTCTGGGGGAAAGGATAAAGAACTATGGAAACAGGGTGCTGGGAATCGCCATGGCAGGAGTGCCCATAGCCACAGCCATTGCGTTGAATCACAATATGCCCCTCTGTTACACAAGAAAACTTGCAGGGGTGAAAAGCGTCGAAGCGCTGGAAAAATATGCCGGCCAGTATGGAGAACATTCCCTTGTGGAAGGGGAGATGGAGGATGGCGACAGATTCGTTGCAGTGGATGACATAGTCACAAAATTCGACAGCAAACTTGTGGCAATAAAGCAGCTGGAACTGGAGGCAGAGAAGCGGAAAAAGAAAGTCACCTGTACCGATGTGGCGGTGGTGATAGACCGCCAGCAGGGCGCAGCGGAGGTAGCAGAACAGCATGGGATAACCCTTCATTCGCTCATCAAATTCAGGGACGCCATGGAATGGATAAGGGATGAAATGAATGCATCAGAATACGAAATCATAAAGGATTACCTGAATCATCCGGAGAAATATCAGGATGAGGAAAAACGAAAGGAGTTGCTTTCTAACATATCCTTGGAATAGGGTCTCCCACGGGTGTATCCACTATCCGCTTCCCGCCAACGGATGTTTCCATCACCACATGATTTCCTTCCGTAACCTTTCCGATGATGGCCGCCTCCTTTCCGTACGGATGCCTTCTCATCGCCTTCAGCACCCCGTCCGCCTTCTCCGCCGCCACCCCGCAGATGACCTTTCCCTCGTTCCCTATGGTGAGCGGGTCCAGTCCCAGCATCTCGCAGGCAGCGAGTGTGGCTTCATGTATCGGCACCTCTTCTTCATAAATCAGCATTCCCACACCGGATTTTTCGGCCATTTCATTCAGCGTGTTGGCAATCCCTCCCCGGGTCGCATCCTTGGCGGCCACCACCCCTCCCTCCTTCAGTAATTCTTCCATCAATCCGTTCAATGGTGCCACATCCGATTGCACATCCCCTTCAAATCCGTATCCCTCTCTTTTTGAAATGATGGCAATGCCGTGGTCGGCAATGGCACCGTTTATGAGGAGTGCATCACCCGGTTCAAGCGAGGAATCAAGCAGCCATTGCTGCTTTCGCTCTGCTATTTCAAAATTTCTGGCAAGGTGGGGGCTTTTTCTCCCGATGGCTGCAGTGGTGACCACAATATCCCGCAAACTCCCACGCTCAACCACCTTGGTATCTCCCGTGATGATTTCCGTCTGTGCCTCGGCGGCGCATGCGGCCATGCTCTGCAGAATCCTCTGAAAATGCTCCATGGGAAAGCCCTCCTCCATCACCATGGCCACCGACATGGCCACCGGTGTGGCGCCCATGACCGCAATGTCATTCACGGTGCCTGCCACCGCAAGCTTCCCTATGTCTCCGTTGGGGAAAAACACCGGCTGGACGGTATGGCTGTCTGTGGTGAACACCACACCATCCATGACGGCGGAGTCATCCAGTGCCTGCAGCGGCACCTCCGCCCTGCTGTTTTTAAATGTGGTGAGAATGAATTCCCGCAGCAATTTTCCCATCTCTCTGCCGCCGGCTCCATGGGATAACGCTATTCGTCTCATTTAGTCCCTGATTCCCTCTTCCTTCACAATGAAAATGGCTTCCCCCTCCGGAAGATGGGGCGAGTCGATGAGGCGTGCAATCCGTTTGCCGCCCTTGGACCTGCGAAGGTAAATCCTGAACATGGCGGTGTGGCCCACAATGTGTCCTCCTATGGGTTGTGTGGGGTCGCCAAAGAACACGTCCGGACGTGCGGCAACCTGATTGGTGACGCAGATGACTGCATTCTGCAGCCGTGAAAAGCGGAGGAGTTCGTGCATGTGGCGGTTCAGTTTCTGCTGCCGGTCCGCCAGCGTCCCCCTGCCCACGTACTCTGCCCTGAAATGGCCGGTGAGGGAATCCACCACCAGCAGTCGCACATTCCGCTCCTTGGCAATTTCCATGGCCTTCTCCACGAGCATCATCTGATGATTTGAGTTGAAGGCATTGGCCACATGAATGTTTTTCAGCACTTCCTTTGGGTCCATACCTATCCCCTCTGCCATCTGCACAATTCTCTCCGGGCGGAAGGTATTCTCCGTGTCAATGAATACTGCCTCTCCCTCAAGGCCGCCCTCCTCTTCTGGCATCTGCACATTGACGCACAGCTGGTGGGCAACCTGTGTTTTTCCCGAGCCGAAGGCACCGAAGAGCTCGGTGATTGCCTGCGTTTCGAATCCGCCCCCTATCAGTTCATCAAAGGATTTGGAGCCGGTGGTGAGATGCCGCCGCTCCTTCAGTTTTTCCAGCAGTGAATCGCCGGTTTCAAAGCCACCCACATCTGCCTTTTCGCGCGCTGCCTGTATGATTTTTGCGGCAACCCCCTCGCCTACATCGGCTGCTTCAACCAGTTCACCAGGTGATGCAACCGCAATTTTCATGAGCTCGTCGTAGCCTGCTTCATACAGTTTTTTGGCAATGGTCGGCCCCACTCCGGGCAAATCTTCCAATTCGGACATATCACTCAGATTTCAATGCATGAAATGTTTATAAATGTGATGCCCCGAAGTACATACATAAAAAGATAATGAAGAAAAAGGGACAGGGTTCCATCTGCCACCAGCATTCTTTTCAATTCCAAAGTATATAAACACCCGGCAGTTATTTTTTCATGAAATACGGCTATCCGGAGCCGCCATGGACATATTCTCCCAAGGAGGTGAATGAGTGGATTAATGCAGTGTATGGAGGCCATACATGCACACGATGCAGTGTGAAAAAGGAGAAAAGGTGGCTGAAAAATGTTGAAATTGATATAGACCTGAATGTGGAAAGGGAGGTAAAAAAGCCATCAACCATCATCATGAAGGCGATAGCAAGCAT
>QMSU01000228.1 GCA_003650975.1 Thermoplasmata archaeon | reverse complement strand
TACTCCTTTGATTTCTCCGCATCGTTCCTGTGTGCAAGCCAGCCGGAAAGGGCATCCCTCAACTCCTGTGGAAGGTCGTTTCGTTTCAGTGCCTCCTGCACCAGCTGGGCCAGTTTTTCACGTCGCTGGGTGGTTGCCAGTACCATTCCGAATCCATACTCAGCATTGTCCTCAAAGAGAGAATTTGCCCATGCAGGACCGTGCCCCTCGTCATTCACGGTGAACGGAATGGACGGCGCCGAGCCACCCCATATGGATGAGCAGCCGGTGGCATTTGCGATGATCATGCGGTCGCCGAAGAGCTGCGTCACAAGTTTCATATAGGGCGTTTCCCCGCATCCGGCACAGGCACCGGAGAATTCCAGCAGTGGTTTCTGGAACTGTGAACCCTTCACCGTGAATCTGTCGAAGCCACCCGTGCGGGTGGGAAGTGTTTCCACATATCGCTGCAGGGGAATCTGCCGCTCCTTCTGAGTGGCAAGAGGTCTCATTATGAGTGCCTTTTCCTTTGCCGGGCAGATGTCCGCACAGTTGCCGCACCCCACGCAGTCCTCAGGGTAGACCTGTATCCTGAAAAATAAATCCTCCGCTCCCTTTCCCGTTGCCTTTCTCACCTCGAATCCCTCGGGTGCGTGCTTCACCTCCTCCTCGGTTGCCAGCACCGGGCGTATGGCCGCATGCGGGCACACCATGGCGCACTGGTTGCACTGGATGCAGTTTTCCGGAATCCATTCGGGAACGTTGATGGCCACTCCCCTCTTCTCATATTTTGTGGTTCCCGTGGGGAAGATGCCACCCGGGGTGAATGCGCTCACCGGAAGGGCATCTCCCTTCATGGCAAGCATGGGCCGCATGACATTCTTCACAAACTCCGGCTCGTCCTTTTCTTCCGGTACATCCGGGGGAAGCGATGCCCATGATTCCGGATAGTCCACCTCCACAATTTTGTCAATGGCCTCATCCACCGCCCGCCAGTTCATCTCCACCACGTCCCTTCCCTTTTTGCCATAGGTTTTCTCAATGGCCTCCTTGAGGTACCGGATAGCATCATCCACCGGTATGACCCCGGAGAGTTTGAAAAACACCGTCTGCATGATCATGTTGATGCGGCTTCCCAACCCTATTTCCTCTGCGATGCTCACCGCGTCGATGGTGTAGAAATGGAGATGCTTTTCGGCAATGGTGCGCTTCAGTGAGTTCGGCAACTTTTCCTCCATCTCCTCAAGCGTCCACGGAGCATTGAGCACAAAGGTTCCCCCTTCCTTGATTCCCTCGAGGAGATCGTATTTGTCAACATAGGAGGGATGGTGACAGGCAATGTAATCCGCCCTGTTGATGAGATAGGTTGACTGTATGGGATTCTTTCCGAAGCGGAGGTGCGATACGGTGACCCCGCCCGATTTTTTGGAATCATAGGCAAAGTATCCCTGCACGTACATATCCGTGTTATCCCCTATTATCTTGATGGCATCCTTGTTTGCACCCACCGTTCCGTCACCACCAAGGCCCCAGAATTTGCACTGCACCAGCCCCTCCGGCGTGGCATCAATGGGCTCGCCAAGCGGCAGTGATGTATGGGTCACATCATCCTCTATGCCCACGGTGAAGTGGTTTTTCGGGTGCTCCTGTGCAAGGTTGTCAAAGACCGCCTTGGCCATGGTGGGAGTGAAATCCTTTGAACCGAGACCGTACCGCCCGCCGACAACCAGTACCTCCCTGTGCCGATCCTGAAATGCCGCGGATACATCCAGATAAAGGGGCTCTCCGAAGGAACCGTTTTCCTTTGTTCTGTCCAGAACGGCTATTCTTTTGACCGTATCCGGGAGCGAAGCAAGAAAGTGCCCCACTGAGAAGGGCCGGAAGAGCCGTACCTTTATGAGGCCCACACGCTCGCCATGTGTGTTGAGATAATGAACCGCCTCCTCTGCCGCTTCGGCACCCGAACCCATCATGACAATGACACGCTCAGCATCCGGTACACCCACGTAATCGAACAGATGGTAACTCCTTCCGGTGAGTGCGCTCACCCTTTCCATCTCCTCCTCCACAATCCTGGGAACAGCCAGATAGAACGGGTTTGCCGCCTCGTTCACCTGGAAATAGATGTCGGGATTCTGGGCAGTGCCCCGCAGGTGAGGCTTTTCCGGATTCAGCGCACGCTCTCGATGCCGGCGGATTCCCTCCCAGTCCACAAGCGAGGGGATGTCGTCGTAGTCGATCATCTCGACTTTCTGAATCTCATGGGAGGTGCGGAAGCCGTCGAAGAAATGCACGAAGGGAACGCTGGCACGGATTGTGGCAAGATGCGCCACCAGCGCAAGGTCCATCACCTCCTGCACAGAACCTGAGGCGAGCATGGCAAAGCCGGTGGCGCGCGCCGCCATCACATCCTGGTGGTCACCGAAAATGGAAAGCGCCTGTCCTGCAACGGCGCGGGCTGACACATGAAACACTGCAGGCATCAGCTCGCCGGCAATCTTGTACATGTTGGGTATCATGAGAAGCAATCCCTGGGATGCGGTGAATGTGGATGTGAAGGCACCGGCACTCAGTGAACCGTGCACGGCGCCCGCAGCGCCGCCCTCCGACTGCATCTCTGCCACCCTCACCCGCTGGCCGAAAATGTTTTTTCTTCCGGAGGCAGCCCATGCATCCACCACCTCCCCCATGGGTGACGAGGGGGTGATGGGATATATGGCCGCCACATCGCTGAAGGCATAGGCCACGTGCGCTGCAGCGGTGTTTCCATCCACTGATTTCCATATTTTCTGTTTTTTGTCAGACATGCGAACACCTCATTGAGACAGGTAATATCCCCTCGGTGTACATAATATTTGTGCATCCATGGGAGGAGTGCATGTTCAAAAACGTGTCATATATTTTCTCTCTCAACAGGATGAAAATGTATAATTTTTCACGTTTTAGCTTGAGAGCTGTTGGCAGTGCTCCCGTTCATGCTTTCCCCTTTCTTATTCCACCAGCATGTATGATGGGGAAATTATCTTTTTTATCCTCTGGATTTCTTCGGCAACGGGAAAGTGAAAGGAAGGTGCAGTATCCGAGATTCCATTCTCTGTGATGAAATGCGAGATGTGAGAAAGGGGTGTCACGTAGAAATACGGGT
>QMSU01000227.1 GCA_003650975.1 Thermoplasmata archaeon | reverse complement strand
GAGGAGGAAGCGGCTGAATACATCGAGAAACATGTGAGTAAACCCGTCTATGCCTACATTGCGGGCAGAACCGCACCACCGGGCAAACGCATGGGCCACGCAGGTGCCATCATATCGGGCAGCCGGGGTACCGCAGCATCGAAGGTGGCTGCATTTGAGGAAGCCGGCGTGAGAGTGGCAAAATTCCCGCATGAGATAGCACACCTTGTGAAAAATGATTCGAGACGTTAACGGTATACGACCTCACATTGCTGAAAGCGCCGTGGTTGACGAAACCGCACTCATCATCGGAAAGGTGACCATCGGGGAGAATGTGAGTGTCTGGCCCCACGCACTCATACGGGCCGATGAACACGAGGTAATGATTGAGGAAGACGCCGCCATTCTGGATAAGGCATTCATCGAGGCACCACGCCGCACCATCATTGGAAAAAAGAGTATCATCTCCCACGGCGCCATGATTCATGGAAGCATCATCGGTGAAAATGTGCTGGTGGGTATCGGAGCGATTGTGCTGGAAGTATCCGTCGGGGAGAACAGTATCATTGCCGCGGGTGCGGTGGTGACAGAGGATGTGGAAAAAAACTCCTTTATGAGCGGTATTCCCGCGAGAAAGAAAAGAGAGGTGACGGAAAGGGAAACAATGCACACCGGAATGGTGGCAGAGGAACTTATGACAAAAGCCCGGCATTTGGCGGAAGCGGGCGGACGTTCCCCTCGCAAGTTTTAAATGCCTTCTGAATTTCATACCAGATGGAAAAATTCCACATAGATGGCAGCATCGTGTACCTTTTGCCGGTCATTCATGCACTGGAGGGTGAGGAAAAAAAAGTGGCTGATGCCTTTGAAAGGGTGGAGCCGGACTGTGTGGCAATGGGGATCTCGCCAGAGGATATACGACTCATTGAAAGAGAGGAAGGTGATGAAGAGTTTGAGATGAGTCTTCAGCACCAGAGCTATCTGATGCATCTTTCTGCATATGGTAACATTTCAATTCCCCCGCTGGATATTCGCACTGCCTATGAAATGGCAAAAAAACGCGGTGTGCCCGTGGAGGCGGTGGACATTGATGACGAGCGGTATGCGGAATTGCTCACCGCCAATGTGTCAATTTTTGCACTCATACGGCATTCGAGAAAGGTAAAAAAGCTTTCAAGACGGAAATTCAGAGCGAAAAGCGCAGAGGAATTTGTACATGAATGGGACAGGGAGCTCAACGCCATACCATCCTTCAGAAGGATTGAGGACGAACGGGAGAGACACATGGCAGAACGGGTGAGGAGACTCTGCAGCCACCATAAAAGAATACTTGCCATAATCCAGCTCGAACGCTGTAAGGGAGTGATACGTGAGTTAGAAAGATATAAAAAATAGAGTTCCTTACCCATCCATGAAGAAAAAAGTGGTGATACTGGGAGCTGCTGGAAGAGATTTTCATAATTTCAATGTGGTGTTCAGAAACAGTGATGCCCACGAGGTGGTGGCCTTCACCGCCACACAGATTCCAGATATTGCCGGAAGAAAGTATCCTGCCGAGCTGGCGGGAAAACTCTATCCCGACGGGATACCTATTTATGATGAAAAGGAACTTCCTGAAATTATCAAAAAACATGCGATTGACGAGGCGGTATTCTCATACAGCGATGTTTCCTACGAGTATGTCATGGGGAAGGCAGCGGTGGCCAATGCCGCAGGTGCAGATTTCACCATGCTCAGTCCCGCACATACCATGCTCACATCCTCAAAGCCGGTCATTGCCGTATGCGCCGTGAGAACAGGCTGTGGCAAGTCCCAGTTTTCACGGAAAATATTCGAGTTGCTTTCAAAAAAATACCGCGTGGTGGCGATACGACATCCCATGCCCTACGGCGAGCTCGCAAAGCAGCGATGCCAGCGGTTCGCAGAATACGAGGACCTTGACCGCCACGAGTGCACCATCGAGGAGCGGGAGGAGTACGAACCCTACATAGAGATGGGGGGCGTGGTGTATGCCGGCGTGGATTACCATGAGATACTGGAAAATGCAGAGAAGGAAGCGGACATTATCATATGGGATGGAGGAAACAATGACTACCCGTTTTACAGACCGGACCTGCACATCACCATCGCCGATCCGCACCGGGCTGGCCACGAACTCGGCTATTATCCCGGAGAGATCAACATCCGCATGGCCGATGTGGTGGTGGTGAACAAGGTGGAAACCGCAAAGGAGGAGGATATTCTCACAGTGGAACGCAACGTGAAAGGGATAAATCCCGGTGTTTCCATCATCCGTGCCTCATCCCCCATCCAGGTTGAGGGAGATATAAATGGAAAGCGGGTTGTGGTGGTTGAGGACGGACCCACCGTCACCCACGGTGGAATGCCCTACGGCGCCGGGGCCATTGCGGCACAGCAGCACGGCGCAGAAATGGTTGATCCGAGACCGTATGCGGTGGGTTCCATAAAGGAGACATTTCAAAAATACCCCCATCTGAAGACAGTACTTCCTGCCATGGGATATGGAGAACACCAGATAAAGGAGCTGGAGGAGACCATCAATGCGGTGGAGTGTGACGCTGTGCTCGCGGCAACCCCCATCAATCTTGCACGAGTGGTCAACGTGAATAAACCGGTGATACGGGCACGGTACGGTGTTGGGGATGAAACCGCCCAAAAGCTTGCTGAAATACTGGAAGAGTTTCTGAAAACACATAATCTATAGGGGAATTTCCCCTTTTATTTCTAGCAACAACAAACATTTTTAACGCCTCCCTGTTAATGGTTACCATGAAAAAGGAAACGAAAAAATTGCTACGGAGGCTTTCCAATGCCCACAGTACCTCCGGGTATGAAACATCCGTAAGAGAAATCATCAAAGAGGAACTGGAGGGACACGTGGATGAGATACGCATCGATACGCTGGGCAACATCATAGCGGTGAGGGAGGGCACCTCCCCGGCGGTGATGCTTGCCGCCCACATGGATGAAATCGGCCTTATGGTCCAGAGCATCGATAAAAATGGGTTCATTCGATTTGTAAAACTGGGAGGATGGTATGATGCAACGCTTCTGAACAGCAGGGTGGTGCTCCATGGGAACAATGGCGATATCTATGGCGTAATCGGCAGCAGACCCCCGCACAAGATGAAGGAGGAGGAACGG
>QMSU01000226.1 GCA_003650975.1 Thermoplasmata archaeon | reverse complement strand
TGATAGGTCATATAGGTAGTGGCCATCAATGCAAAAAACAGGGCAAATCCAATCATCACCACCATCAGCGCGGGAAGGGAGGTGAATTCTTCGGATACTCCTCTTTTATCACCAATAAACGAAGGTTTCATGAGGGCACCTCCTGATGAATAATGACAATCCCCATAGTATCCAGATCCCCATTCCCATGTTTAAAATAGATAAGTGCCTTTTCTAAGAAGATGGGTTCGTTGGTGTCCTCTATACGGAGTGGCTGGCGGGCCAGTTGGAGAGCCGTCCGTGCGAGTTCATCAGAAAAATACTGTTTCACTTGCTTTACTAAATTTTCATTATTGAGTGGGAAGGGATGCGTATCATTTCCCGCATACTGCCTCCCCCCGTATGTGCGCCATAAAAAATCATAGAGTTCTTCACTTGTATTCCATGCCAGATCCCATGCAGCTGGACGGATAAACGGTTTGATGAGCAATGCCTCCCTTGCTGTTATGACATCGGTAAATGTCCCTCCCTCTCTCATCACAGTAACATATTCAGTGGAAATGGTGACATTATAGTGATAGTTTTTGAATGGAAACACATAGGGAGTGATATTGCTCTCGCTTTTTAGATCCATGGTTTCAATTGCGGTTGCTATTTCAGATGCGATGGCCTTTGCTTCTGCTTCCTTCTGCCAGTCGCTGTAAAAGGTGAGGCTTGCGATGGATGCGATGAGAACCCCTGCTGCAAGTAGAAGTCCAATCTGGCTTATCAGCCATGCCACAATGCCCCTGGTGTCATCAAGAAGGTGTGGTGATTTTGACATAGGTTTCACCCTCCTCATATATCAATGTAAGGACAACAGTGTCTGTCCCAGAAAACAGCACAGCCTGAGGTGTATCTTCCCCGATAAAATTGGCATTCGGTGAAAAAAAGCTTTTGTTTTCACCCCAGTCCATCAGAATGTAATAATGGTTTGGCGCATCATGAGATCCAAAAACGACTTTCTTCATGCTGGAAGGAAAATGTGGATAGATATGCCGTGTGGTGTTTTCATCTGCCGTCACATACATGCGTTCCGCCTCCTCCACAATCTTATTTACCTCTTTTATGGCAATCTTCAGCTGATGTTCACGCCATACATGATGGGCGGCAATACCAATCAGTGCCATGGCAATCCCTGCCACGATGACAGCAATCATATACTGCACCGGCAGCTCGACTATCCCCCTGTTATCCACATGCCCTCTCATTTTCTTGCCATGTTTATAATATATGTTTTCAGGCCAGTGGCTGCAAGCAGCACGATTCCTATGGTCAGGACAAATGGTGGAGAAACAACAAGTTCCTTGTATCCACCAAAAAGAAGAGCGGCAATGGCAAAGGCAAGAATCCCTCCGACAATACCTGTGATTTCTATTGGCACCTCGATTTTCCCCACCCTGACCGTGGCCTTTCGTTTTTCCACCCTTTCAAGGCGTCGCTCTATATCAGCGAGTTCCTTTGCATATGTCTCTTTCTGGCCCGCAGATTTTCTGCTCACAGAAATGGTGACCGGTTCTCCTGCACCCTTCCTCTCCTGTTGCCGTGATTCCAGTGCTTTGATGTCCCTTTTAAGAGATGTTATTTCCTGCTGCAGTGCTTCATATGCTTCTTGCATGTGGGATGTGTTTGTTCCACCATAGGAATCCTTCCCGAACTGGGGAGGTTTGAAAGGTTCGTCTGATAGCCGTCTTTCTATGGCATCAAGTCTTTTTTCCAGGCTATCCACATTCTGCTCTATTCGATGTATCCAGCTGCTTATATCCCCGAAGCCTTTGCCCTCCGCTGTTTCCGCGGCTTTCTTTTTCTTCCCTTCTTTACCGAATGTGAGTGGCATGTTTACTCACCCTTCACCACCTTGATGGCATTTTCCTGAAAGAATTTTTCATAGCATCCCGGTGCATGTACTGAAATATCCAGATAGCCTTCGTTTCGGTACGATGGAAGGGAACATTGTATTTCCAGGGTGGCGGTGCCGTTGTTTATCGTTTTGTTAGAACTGGCATTTCCCAAACCCGAGACAATCACCGAGGCTCTGCTTACAGGATTACCGTGAGAATCCATCACAGTGATCACGATTTTTTCCTCCTCATCTGCATTGATAACCAGAGGATGCCATTGTACCTGCAGATGTTCTGGAAACCAGCACGGCGTGAATATGTAGTAAAGTATAATACTCAATGCTGCAGCCCCCACCACAAGTGTGACGAGCAATCGCAGTGGTAAATCCAGCACACCCCTCTCATCACAGATCATGGGCGTCAGGTTCGCTGAAGTAGAATAGCCTCCTCATCCGTATAATCATGAAATCCTGATGCTTTCACCGTGAGTGACATGTAGGCGCTCTGCTGATTTGCTTTTAGCACCGCATCATCTACCTGCACAGTTGCCTCACCATTTTCATCAGTGGTGCCTGATCCTGCAGATTGGGCGCCGGCCAGAACCACGGTGGCACCCTTCACCGGGTTACCCTTGCTGTCAAATACCTTTATTGTGGCATTGAAATCAATATCTGTTACTTCCTCTGCCCCAGCAGCCGTTACCTTTACCAGATTGCCATCACCATCAGAACAGTTATGTCGACCATCTGTTCCCGCGTATTCAATCTGGAGAGAATCTTTTGGATTGAAGGTTCCCATCATGGCAAGTATGGCTGCGATGACAACTCCTGCAATCACCACGATGATAATCAGATGCATCGGCAGGCCCTCAATACCCCTTCTGTCCCTCAACCACTTATTCTTAAGCATTGTTATTACCCCCACAATATATAAAAAAATGCTATTAAAAGTTTTTCTCATCGTGGAGAGGGCACTGTCAAGATAAGAAAAGCAAAGATGATACCCGTGCTCATCCGAGCGAGAGGGAGAAATACCGGGTGGGTACAACTAATATACTGGAGCTGCCGCTCGTACCATCTCTCATAAGAGTATGTAAGAATGTCATAGAGGGTCATTCACGTTACAGCCTCCATTCTATTTTCCATAATGTCTCTCGTAAAATTCCCTTATTTTTTCCGGAGACGGGATGGGGCATCTTTTCCACACGTTAATGACATTCCGCAGTTCCTCCTCTCTTTTTTGCCCGCGGAACAGCTCCTGCAGATAAGCAGTTCTTTCCTCAATATCTCTCTT
>QMSU01000225.1 GCA_003650975.1 Thermoplasmata archaeon | reverse complement strand
GCACCACATGCACCTCTTTTTCGCAGAGGGCGGCAATCCGCTGTGCCACGTACCTGCTGGGGGCGATGACGCAGGAACATCTCCTGAAGTACCAGCGGAGCCACACGTAAAACAGTTGTTTTGTCAGATGCTGCATTTTTTCGTTTTTGAAGAGCAGGTACACCGACTCGTCCACAAACGTATGGTAGGTGAACACCAGCGGTATGCCGCATTTGTGTGAAGCAACAACCGCATGAATGCCCATCATTCCCGGGGAGTGGGAATGGAGTATGTCCGGTTGTATTTCTTCCACCATTTTCCTTGTTCGTGTGGTAAAAATTGAGAGGAACGAGGGAAATCGGTAATCCGGATAGGGGGCGAATGTCCTGGCCCGGTAATATATCACGTTGCCCTTTCTTTCGTTTCTTTTCCCCGGGGCGAAAATGTACACGGTGTGCCCATTCTCCTCCAGCACCTTTTTAAACAGCATGAGTGAGGTAACCACACCGTCCCTGTTCGGTATCCATGTATCGGTAAACCATGCTATTTTCATATTCTCCCTTCACCTGCGCCCATCATTGAAAAATAACATGCGTTGCTTTTAATTGTTTTTGATTTGTCATCATCCACTGAATTTCCTGCTATATTTCCAGAAGAATGAAGGGAACAGGGTGAGGGGCGCGGAGCACTCATCACGATAGCATATGGTGGTGGACCGGCAACGATAACATGATGGCGGAGGAAGCAGCCCGATGGTGCTGGAATTATGCATGACGGATGACCGTCTGCGGAAATGGCACGGTATTGTTTGAGTTGGTGTCCCACCCTTCCTTGAAAGTTTCGTAGGTGATATTCCATCCCTGAAACTGGAAATTCACTTTGATGATGTGAAATGTGAGTTCAACAGCATCATTTTTTTCATAGGAACCGGTGATGTCTCCCTCAACGGCAAATGCCTGATTTTCAACCGATGAAAACAGTACAAGCGTATAATTTTTCTCTCCGTTGAAACTGAGGTTGAAAAGGGTATCCCTGATAATGAGCGTGTCTCCATCATCCAGCGATTTGAGCTCGTACACAAACGTTTTTGTTGTGTTGTCTCTGCTTTCCGTATAGTCCTGCAAAAACTCGTTCATGGTCATTACCGTCCCTGCCTGTGTGCCACGCTCCAGGCATCCGCAGCTGCATATCATACCAGAACACAGCACAGCCATAAAAACAGCATGTTTCATGTTCATCAACTCGATTCCAATGAAAGCGTGGTATATACGTCTTTCTGCTTTCGGATTGGCTTTGATTATATGCTGCAGCACTCGTATAAAAGAAGCACGTGCCTTTTCGGCGAGTGATCCGGTGCATAAATAACCTTTATATAATGAAACGTTATTGCCTTTAAGTAAAATGGTATCTACAGAAGTGTTGGAAGCGGTCAAACGTGCATTGAGCGAGGAGAATAATAAAAAGAGGAAGTTCACCCAGTCGGTGGACCTCGCCATTCACCTCAAGGACGTTGACCTCAAAAAACCGGAGAACAGGATAGATGAGGAGATAGAACTGCCCAAGGGAAGGGGCAGGGAAGCAAAAATAGGCGTCTTTGCCAGCGGCGAGCTTGCCTTCAAGGCAAAGGATGTCGCCGATATGGTCGTCACTCCGGAGCAGATAAAGGAACTTGCCGATGACAAAAAGAAGGCAAAGGAAGTGGCAGAGACATACGATTTTTTCCTTGCTGAGGCGCCTCTCATGCCCTCGATAGGAAAGGCCCTCGGGAGAATTTTTGCACCCCGTGGCAAAATGCCGAAGCCCATCCCGCCGGATGCCGACATAGCCGCTCTTGTTGCCAAACTGAGGAACAGCATCCGTGTGAGATCAAAGGACAGACCAACATTTCACTGTTTTGTGGGGCGCGAGGATATGGGCCCCGATGACATTGCCGAAAATATTGAAGCAGTGCTGCAGCGGATCGAGGCAAGGCTGGAGCGGGGGAGAATGAACATCAAATCAGCCCATGTGAGTACCACCATGGGGTCATCTGCGCGGGTGATTTAATGCCGGCCCAGTGGAAATTTCAGGAAGTGGAGGAACTGAAGAACATACTCCAGTCACATGCGGTGGTGGGCATCGTGGGTATCAGGGATATTCCTGCCCCCCAGATGCAGGGGATGCGTGCCATGCTCAGGGGCAAGGCAGTATTGCGGGTTTCGAAATGCTCGCTGATAGAGAGGGCTCTTGAGGACGGAACCGGAAAGCTCAAGGACTACATTGAGGGGGAAGTGGGCATCATTGCGGCGGATATCAATCCGTTCAGGTTATACCGGGAGCTTGAAAAGATGCGGATGATGGCCCCCGCGAGAGGCGGGGAAACGGCACCCGATGACATCATTGTCCAGAAGGGGAAAACCCCGTTCAAACCAGGGCCCATAGTGGGTGAGTTGCAGAAGGTGGGCATTCCCGCTGCCATCAGGGAGGGGAATGTGGTGATAGAGAAAACAGTAACCCTCGTCAAAAAGGGCGAGAAAATCTCCCAGGAACTGGCCAAGATGCTCACCAGACTGGAAATATATCCCATTGAAATTGGATTGAAGGTCCATGCATTGTATGAAGATGGCATTGTGTTCACACCGGATGTGCTTGCGGTTGATATGGATCAGCTCATGACGGATATGAGACATGCGGCGGGCGCGGCATTTGCCCTTGCGGTTGAAATTGCCTATCCCACACGCGACACCATCGAAGCCATTGTCCAGAAAGCATACCGGAACGCCCGTGCAATGGCCATGGAATGCGGTCTTTACACCAAGGACACGATAGAAGAATTTATAAGGAGAGCATATTTACATGCTCAAGCATTGGAAGGTAAATTAGGAGGTTAAAAAATGGAATATGTATATGGTGCAATGTTGCTTCATGCGGCAGGAAAGGAGATAAACGAGGAAAACCTGAAAAGCGTACTTGAGGCTGCCGGCGTCGAAACAGACGAGGCACGCCTGAAGGCGCTCACCGCATCGCTTGAAGGGGTCGATATAGAGGAAATTCTCACCAAGGCAGCCACCGTACCGGTGGCAGCAGCGGCTCCTGCAGCAGAGGCAAAGGCAGAGGAGAAAGCTGAAGCAAAAGAGGAAGAAAAGGAAGAGGAAAAGGAGGAAGTGAGCGAAGAGGAAGTGGCGGAAGGCCTTGGCGCTCT
>QMSU01000224.1 GCA_003650975.1 Thermoplasmata archaeon | reverse complement strand
TTTTGTACGAGGAGATGAAACCAGAGCTATGAAAGCTGGCATAGCTCTGGAGCTCGGGCAAAATAGACTTCTCACTCTAATAAAAATTTGGGAAAAGACAGATTACATGTTTTGAGGAGAATCATGCTACAAAAAATTTTATATATACCCTGGTATATTAAAAATAACTCTTTTGAGGTGTAGCTTATGGAGATGGAAAATAAAAAAGGCACAACAACACTTGCAATGGTATTTGATAATGGGATAGTGGCAGCCTCCGAGCATCGTGCCACCATGGGGATGCTCATTGCCCATAAGGTTGCAAAGAAAATATACAAGGTAGATGAGCATCTGCTCATGACCACCGCGGGACTGGTGGGAGACGCACAGCTTCTTGCGAGGGTGATGCGGGTCCAGGCAGAGCTCTACAAACTCGAGCGGGAGGAACGGATGCCGGTGAGGGGTGCTGCCATGCTCATGGCCAACATTTTGAATCAGCGAAAGTTTTATCCGTACTATGTGCAGCTTATTATGGCTGGTGTCGATTTAACCGGTTCTCACGTGTTTTCTATCGATGCAGCCGGCGGGGCCATAGAGGATATTTACACCACCACTGGTTCGGGTTCTCCGTATGTCTTCGGTGTTCTTGAGGATAACTTCAAGAAGAACCTGGATGAGGACAGTGCAATAGATCTTGCCATACGGGCCATGAACGCCGCCATCAAAAGAGATGCGGCATCGGGCAACGGCATTGAGGTGGTTGTGGTGACCAGCAAGGCATATCACCGTCTGAGTGATGAAGAAGTTGAAGAGAGAATGAAGAAATTAGGTTTGTGATGTTATACTCATGTCATCAGAAGATATTCTAAAGCAGATGGAGGAGGAGATTCAATCGACGATGCCGTCAGACATCCGGATAACGGATGTTGAGTTTGAAGGAGCGGCACTGGTTGTGTATACTCTTGACCCGGAAAAATTTGCCGAAAAAAATGAAATCATCAAACAGCTTGCCAAAAAACTCCAGAAAAGAATTATGGTGCGTGCGGACCCATCGGTACTGGAGGAGATGGAAAAGGCAGAGGAAAAAATAAAGAGTATCATCCCGGATGAGGCGAAGTTGGTCAATATCTATTTCGAACCCGATGTTGGTGAGGTGACCATCGAGGTGGAAAAGCCGGGCCTTGCCATCGGCAAAAAGGGCGCCCTTCTTAATGAGATACGCAAAACCATAGGGTGGTCACCAAAGGTTATCCGTGCTCCGCCGATGCCGTCAAAAACCGTTCAGGACATCCGGCGGTATCTCCGCATGGTTGCCGAAGAGCGAATACAGTTCTTACGTAAACTCGGGAGGCGATTGCACCGGGGCACCAGCGATGGTGAAAAATGGATCCGGGTTACCTCTCTTGGTGGTTACCGGCAGGTGGGGCGTTCATGTTCACTGCTTTCCACACCTGACAGCAAGATACTGGTTGATTGCGGCATTGATCCTTCCTCGCCCAACAATGGCTCTCCATATCTCCATCTCCCCGAAGTGTTGCCACTGGAATCCATTGATGGTGTGGTGGTGACGCACGCGCATCTCGACCATTCAGGTCTTGTCCCCCTCCTCTTCAAATATGGCTACGACGGCCCCATTTACACCACCTATCCCACACGGGACGTGATGATATTACTCCAGATGGATTATCTGAAGGTCTGTGCCGACGAAGCGAAAAAGACACCCTATTCATCGGAAAACATACGAAAGGAGATTGTAAATACCATACCGCTGAACTACGGGGATACCACCGATATTGCACCGGATATCCGCCTTACCATGCACCGCGCAGGTCATATTCTCGGCTCTGCCATAGCCCATTTCCACATAGGGGACGGACTGTTCAACATTGCCTTTTCAGGGGATATAAAGTATGAAAAAACATGGCTGTTCGGCGCAGCTGCAACACACTTCCCCCGACTCGAGGCAATGGTGCTGGAATCCACCTATGGCGGAAAGAATGACACGCAGCCTTCCCGCAAGCAGGCAACGGAGGAAATCAAGGAAATCGTGAAAAAGACACTCGAAAGCAGGGGAAAGGTGCTCATTCCCGTGTTTGCCATTGGCCGTTCGCAGGAGGTGATGATAGTCCTCGAACATCTGATGAGACACGGGGAGATACCCAGATATACTGTGTATCTGGACGGCATGATATGGGAGGCAACGGCTATCCATACTGTATATCCGGAGTATCTGAACATAGACCTGCGCAAGAAGATTTTCCAGGAAGGTGACAACCCCCTCATGGCCGACATTTTTGAGCGGGTGGAGAGCTACGACAGACGCCGGGAGATTGTCGATTCCAGCGAACCGTGCATTGTGCTTGCCACCAGCGGTATGATGAACGGAGGCCCCGTCATGGAATATTTCAAGGCGTGGGCGGACGGGGAACGAAACACACTCATATTTGTTGGCTATCAGGCAGAGGGGACCATAGGAAGAAAGATACAGAGAGGCTGGAAGGAGATCACCATCGGTGATAAGAACATAACTGTTGATATGAACATTGAGACGTGCGAGGGGTTTTCGGGGCATGCCGACAGAATCCAGCTCATGAAATATGTCAAAAACCTCACACCAAAACCGAAGAAAATAATCACCAATCATGGTGAGGAATCAAAGTGTATTGACCTGGCCGCAAGCATTCACAAGAGATATGGCATCAACACGCTTGCCCTTAAAAATCTGGAAACGGTCAGATTTAGGTAATAATTTATAAATAATCAAACAATTATAGTCAAGGTAGGTTATCATGAACGGGAAAAAAACTAAACTTGTGCTGGCTCTCACACTGGTGTTCTGGCTACTATCAAACGGAGGGATTCTTTCTTCACATGCAGAAGATGAAGAACATTTCTCATTTTACTATGAGGAAAACCCCCTTTATGCCTTCGGCTACAATTTCACCTCGTTTTACACCGGTTCAAATTACACCTGGGATTTTGGGGACGGTAATCACTCCTATGAACAGCATCCCACCCACGTGTATGCCGCTGCGGGAAATTACACTGTTCGATTGATCGTCATGGAGGGCGGAATCGAAATTGTCAATGAAAGTCATATTCTTTCCACCGGCAATGCACCGCCCATACCTGATTTTATGTACACGCCCAATACCCCATATACCCTTGAAACAGTCTTTTTCATAGACAATTCCACGGATCCTGACGGTGATATCATCAACTGGAC
>QMSU01000223.1 GCA_003650975.1 Thermoplasmata archaeon | reverse complement strand
CTTTCATTCGCTCCCCCATCCTTGAGCCTTCCCGCATCACGCCGCCGCTATAGACGACGCCGTAATGGTCAGGGGGCAGTTTGACACGGCTAGCACCGTTGTCTGTCAAGATGGCGAACATCTGGTCCGCCAGGAGGTCACGGAACTGGCCGCGGAAGCTATTGCCAGAAAGGGCTGGCACCGGCACAGGCTTGCCATTGTGAATGACACGCATCTTCTTGATCTTTGAGATGTTGCCAATGGTCTCTTCGGTGTGAATGATGGGCTGCTTAGCCTGATATAAGGCGTAGATCTTGAGGTTATACATTGGACTCCTCCTCTTCGTCTGGTGCGACAAATTGCTGATAGACTTTCTTCATCAGGATGACTAGGGGGATAGTCTCTTCCTGAAGCAGGGCCCTGGCAGCCGGAGCTGCTTTTCCAGAATAGATATCCTGAACTGGTTGACCAAGGGCGGGGTGAGCCACGAATTCCGGGGAGATGTTACGGAGCACATCGTCGACTAATCCTGACAAGGTTTCGGCATTCGAGGCCCGCACATATTTAGCAATGCTCGAGTAGATCGTCACACCTCGGCTGCCGGTGAACACGGCGGGATTGATGGCCCCTCGCATCACCAGTAATGCCTTAAGCGCCAGTTTGACCTCTGCCTCACGATCCCCTAGCTGCATCTGTTCGATGGCTTCGTAAGCCTCGCGCAGACGTTGTTCTCGTACCCCTAACGGCTGTTGGTTATTGTTCATCGGACTACCTCCTTCTAGGTTTGACGAAGAACTCAATCAACATCGGGTATTTTGCCAGAATGCGGTTGACTTCATCGTGCACCTCCTCATATCGTTGCCACTGTCTGCCCAGATCCGCTGCGCCGAGTTGCGTGTCCCAAAACGCTTGTTCGGCATCCCGGATTGGGTTATCGTGATTATAGAATGCCTCCATAGTTGCTGTCACCGGATCCATCCCCTGAGCCACAGCCAGCAACCAATCGTGTTGCCGCTTTTGACCCTTAATGCTCGCCAGAAGTTTGTTCATACGCTTACGATCTTCGAAGAACCTCCGGCTTACCTCCATCTGGAGTCCGTTGTCACCAGGATGGTAAACTTGGAATTGGGATCAACAGAAATGACAGATGGGTTCGCCTTTAAGTAGGTGTGCTTGGTATGATGCTTTTGCAAGTCATTTACCGCCATTTCAAAGCTTAACTCTACGGCCGGTTGCACTGTGACTTTGAACGGGTATGCCAGAAGTTCGACGGTATCAAAGAGCAGCTCCAGACAGTTAAACATTGTCACGATCTGGTCTCGATTATCCTGGGTGAGCAAAATGGCGCCCAGGTAGGGCAAGGGCAATGGTTTTGTCCGGTTGGCGGCATCCATCTGTGTCCAAATCCGAGCGATGATGCGCCGGGAGAGCATGTTGAACAACCCATACTCCTGAAGGGTGACCGTTGCTCGCTGCAAGGGGTTGGCAAAGCGTCCTCCCATATCCAGAGGAGGCTGCTCAACGAGTTGGCATTGATCCTCAGCGTACGTAAAGTGTGATGACGGTGACACAAGCGCAAATGCCCCACGATATCCCTTGCGGTCGCCTGTAATGCCCTGGGCCTTCTCCGCCTTTGTCCGCGATTTGTGTGAGTTGAGGAAGTAAACGCGACACATCGGACAAATATCACCGCCAAAGCCCACATGTTCAACGTCGGTGAAGTAACCACCTACAACTGCCTCGCCTGGTGGCAGGTCACTATCGAAAGCAGTGTTACAGAACCGACAACGGCGAGACTTGCTCCGGAGTAGCACGACAGGCCGTGAGACGATTTCGCTGAGCAATCGCACTTTCTCGGTCGATTGGCCTCCTCCGATCTGGCGGATCTCCACCTGCTCGGCAAACACGTGAGCTAGCAAGTCGATATCGCGTCCCTGACGTATGAGTGGAAGAGCGCCCCAGTCCACACGGCTCCATGCCTTGGCTTGTCTCTTTAACTCGTCTTCGCTCGCCAGCGTCCGAATATCCAAGTTGCGCAGCCGCATTTCTGCTGCACTTATGACTTGCTCCCTCAATTGTCCGGTATCTATTTGAAGAAACTGGGGAATGCCCATCAGGACAGTGCGGCTGTCCTGATAAACGGTTAAGAGTTCTACCAGCGAGATTACCCCCTCGTCAAATCGCTTGGCTGTTGGCGGTTCAGCAGTGAGGTCAATCACCACCTGAGCGTGGCGTCCGTCCAAGTCCGGCTTGGCGAGCGGTACGAGATGCTCGATGACTAACTCGTCACTTGAAACGAGCATATTGTACTGCTTTGCCAGGGATGCGATCTCTGAATGAGTAGGCGGGCTGGACAGTTGAACGCGTCTAAAATCAAAGGCATAGCGCACTCGCTTAAAGGTCGGTGTCTTGCTCGCCAGCTCTCTTTCAATGGTGTCAGCCACCATTTTCGTCACGACTTCCATAAAGGCATTGGTGATCACAGCACGCAGTAGGGCCGTGTGTGTCGCAGGTTCGGCCAGAAAGGACAGTTGGATGAAATGAGCTTCTCTGCCTATGGCAACCTGGTCAAACTCATTGCTGAGCGTCGATTCTTCCATGTAGCTGAAGCTAGGGAGGCTTTGCAGAATATTTTGGCACCTTCTATAGGCTCGAGGATGGTGGGTGGCTACAAGCCCAACGGGTACGTTAGTCGCCTTGGCAAATCTTGCTTCTTGTATCTTTGGCATTGTACACGGTACATCTGGCAGATGTGACCAGTTAGTCCTTCGGGGCCAATGGAATAATGCCTTAAAAATATCATGCCACAACCAGGCGACAAATTCATCGCGATTGCTGCCTGCCAGCAATGCCGTCATCGCTTCGTGAATTGGCAATGAAGCAAAGTTTATCGCGTCGCCTTTGCCGGTTGAAGCATCTACTGTACGTGAGATTGGGCCAAAGTCGAATTCCATTATCGCGTCTCCTAATTTCTAATCCGGCGATTGAAACCGTGAGCTGAGTTTGGTAAAGCCTGCCTCTTTCGCATCACCAAATAAAAAGCCGCGCTCTGGAGACCGGCGAGCCCAACTCCAGAGTGCGGCTACGAAGGTGCCCGCCTCTCGATTCTCTGAATTGACCTCAACCCACAGGGGCGAGGCGGCGCCTCGCCCCTATCCGCTTCTACGCCCCGGCCCGTCCTCCTTCACGGGCCTAATGCCCTTGTAGATTGTCCTCCCGGCCAGGGTG
>QMSU01000222.1 GCA_003650975.1 Thermoplasmata archaeon | reverse complement strand
TGTTCGGCCTTCTTCCCATTTCTTTCTTTTCTCATGAGCGAAAAATGAATACACGCTTCTTTTCATTGCGTGAATGGGGACATATGTGAATACTGAGAGTTGGATGTGGAGGAAGACATGTGCAATAAGAATCCATGCAGAGACGTCTGTGGCACTATTGTATCCGCTGTCATGCAACGATAACTATAAAAAGGTTACCCTGATAATCATCCTGAAAAATATGGCAAAGATGAACAGGAAGTACGCAAGGGGTTTCACCATGAAAAAGGAGCACTGGGCTATTGTTATCATTGTCCTCATTGGTATTCTCGTTCTTGCGTATGTGTTCTATCCATCATCTGATCATGTGCATCCTTCATTAAATGGCGCGGCAATTGTTGATCAGTTGAGCGTTTCCCAGCCAAATGAAACATTTGTACAGGAGGCAACTGATGTTCTGGAACGTGCGGGACTTGGCGTCGATTACTACCCCGCCGAGAAGGTGACCGTGGAGTTCTACCGGCATCTCCCGGAGAAGGGATATAAACTCATTATCATGCGGGTGCATTCCAGCACCGGAGAGCTTATCGATGACCCGGAGTCCCTTGCCCTCTTCACTTATGAAAAGTACAGCGAAAAAAAGTACGTCATAGAGCAACTCTCAGGGAAAATTTCACCGGTGCAGGTCTTTTCCGGTGATGAACAGCTTTACTTCGGTATACGGGAGGGATTCGTCTCCTCAAGCATGAAGGGAGAATTCAACAACACCACCATCATTTTCATGGGATGCAGTGCCCTCTCCGCCACCAGGATGTCCCAGTCATTTGTGGAACGAGGTGCGCGGGTGTGCATCGGGTGCAACGGATTGATATCAGCACCGTATATCGATGAGGTGGTCATCCAGCTGCTTCACCATCTCCTCATTGACAATCAGACCTTCGGCGATGCGGTGAACCATACTCTGGAAGATATGGGTACCGATCCCCAGTATGGAAGCGAACCACTGTTCTATCCTGAAGAAGCGGCAGACGAGACGTTCTGGGCACCCGCACAAGTTCCGTAATGAAAAACATTGATGGACTGACAGGGGGAGTTAATCTCCTCTGATATGTAAGAAAAGATTGGCACCATCTCAATAAGATGTGTTTTTACACATGATGCATGTGCCGTTCAAATGGGGGGTAAGGCATCATAGATTCGCATTATATCTCAAAAGACAGAGTTGACAAAAAGAGAGGAAAGTATGGAAATTGTCTCATGCGGTGAAATGATGCAAGATGTGTGCTCCTGCGGTTTTCATACCCGTCATACACTCATTCGGATATGTGACGCATTTTCTGCGAGATATTCATCATTCACGATGCGGCTTTATACTCTATCATATATGTCTTCAGTAATTGATGGGTGCCACATAAATCATTATCTCTCAGGAATGCAATAATATACTCATCCGATTGAGAGATGAAAATTAGAGTGTATTTAGAACAGAACACGAGATGTGATGTGCATGCCCGGAACTGTCTCATTTTACGTTCTTCATAAGTACATGCGAGAAAATGAGGTATAGGATCAACTCGCCAGTGCTAGTGTATATATGTGACAATAGATAGGTAGAGAGTCCTTTGTAGATGGACCACTCCGGTGTACTCTGGATATGTGCATCATATTTCATCCATTCTCAGGAGAAACATTTTTCTACTTCACGCGGTTTCATTCCAAAACCATCATTTTCCCCGTTTTCGCCGAAGACTTTATATATGGTTTTCCAATATACTGTTTGGAGGCAGAAAATGAAACGAAACAAGAGTTTAGGAAGAGCTTTGCTATCTGTAGTGGTAGCAATAGCGATGTTAGGAACAGGAATAACGATTTTGAACACACCGAATGCAGCAGCAGCACCTGGATATTCAAGCCAGACAATAACACCCGATCCAATTGAACTTCTGACCGACAGTGCAGTGATAGAAGGATTGGTCTTCGACCCAGTTGGAACGGTAGTTTACGTAAACTACACCATTGAGTACGAATCTCCAATAGGAACACCACTATATACATATACTGGTTCGTTAACCAATGACGTTGGTAACCACTGGACCGTGACTGTACCGGCAAGCACATTCAATCTTACAGATGATAACAGCAACAGCAATTGGCGATTCCGGCTGAATGCAACCAATGCCACAGGAGGCTGGACACTTTCCAGCTGGACAGATTTCGATGTTGTTGATACCACGGCACCGACAGTCACGTACATTGGTACACAGGGGTTCTGTGTTGGAGACACATGGAACCTCACCGTGAATGCAACTGATCCATCCGGTATTATAACAGTAAGGTTCTGGTACAAGGATTCTTCAGGCAGCTATGGACCATTGAATATACCGCACCTCTCCGGTGATACTTACGTCTACACCGCTGGCTCTGCATGGGTTTGTGGTGACGTTGGTGATTTCATCAACATAACTCGAGTTGAAGTACAGGATGGCGAAAACAACTGGGCGACTCTGTTCCCAAATGACAACAAGACGGTTGAGGACTGCACAGACCCGGTCATTGGCACTCCGACAGTGACACAGAACACCACCTGCTATCTGGATGCTTGGGTAAACATCACCGTTGACGTTACCGACAACTGCAACGTGGGCACGGTACAGCTCAATGTAACCGTGGGCCCGTACACCAATCCGGCTATGACCCAGCTCGGCGCAACAAACACCTACTATGTCAATATGACCGGCTTCGGACCTGGCGATGTGGGGACTCATATCTTCCACGTCTATGCTACCGATGTGAATGGCAACGACGCAGAGGGAGGAAGCGGCTCTTTTGTCATTGATGACAACTATGGACCAACCATCGGTATACCGACTTATATAGTGGACCTTGAGCTTTGCAATGATCAGAACATTTCGGTGACAGTAAGCGATGATGTTGCAGGTGTCTGCCAGGTGAATGTCACCTTTGTGGGCGGACCGTACGCTGGACAATCATTCCAGATGACCGGACCAGATGGCGCCTTGACCGGCACATGGTACTACAACTTCCACCCGATGTTTCCAGATATGGGTCAGTATGACTTCATCATTGAGGCATGGGACTGCAATGGAACCGCAAACTACGCATCATCGTTGATGTACACCTTCTGGGTGAACGATACCACCGACCCGACGATAGTTGATGTCTGGGATACCTCACCGATTGAATACTGCACGGATATCACCATCTATGTTGATGCCTAC
>QMSU01000221.1 GCA_003650975.1 Thermoplasmata archaeon | reverse complement strand
GATGGCGATGATCCCGACCATGACCAGAACGACTGGGCGGTCATCAAAGAACGCATGAGCAGGTTCCAGGGAGACTGGTGGTAATGAAAAGGGCGGTTGTGCTTCTCACCGTATTCCTTCTGCTTTTCACCTTTGGATGTCTGGAGAAAAAGGAGAGAAACCCGCCGCTCATCTCTGTGAGCGTGGATGGTGAGGAGGGGGAGAACGGATGGTACACCGGGAGTCTCACCGTGAGCATCAATGCCTCCGACAACGAGAGCACGGTAAAGGAACTCAAGTACCGCGTGAACGGGGACATGTGGAAAGACTACAGAATGCCCGTACATCTCACAAAGGACGGTTTTTATTTCATTGAATGCTATGCAAAGGACGGGAACGGTAATGAAGCATTTTACAATGCCACACTTAAGATTGATGCCACCAAGCCAACTATCAATTTCACCGAGTTTGAGGAAGGATATGTGTACTGGAGGGGCAAAAAGGCACCGCCGCTCCGCATACCCCGCGACACCATGATTATTGGGGATTATACCTTCACCGTCAATGCACAGGATGGGCTCTCGGGATGCAAAAAGGTTGAGTTTTATCTTGGCGGTACCCTCGTCCATGAGGACAGCGAACCGCCCTATGAATGGGAACTTGAAAGAACATTCGGCGTGTACAACATTTCTGCCGTTGCCTATGATTATGCAGGCAATTACAATGAAATAATGGTGGAGGACGTACAGATATTCAATCTTTAACTCACGATTTTTTCCAGCATTCCCTGTTCGCGGGCCATATTTATTTCCGCTGCCACTCTTCTGCCGGTTGACATGGCACACCGCCAGAGTGTGTTGCCGTACGGATGCCCGAGCGCCATGTGTACGTTTGTTCCCCCTCCTATGCGGGGAGCCACGTCGTATATGTAAAAATGCAGATCCTTGTCCACGCAGGTTTGCAGGCAGAAGGGCCCGATAATTCCGTAGGGGTAGTATTTTCTGCATGCCTCAATGAATTGCTCGGCCAGTGAAAACGCCTTTTCAAGCAGCGACTCCCTCAGCGTTGCCATGTTGTGCCCGCACACCGTATATTCCGGTATTTTCTGCGTTTCACCAAGACTCAACTGCTGGTCAGCCGGCAGGCGTACATGCCCGTCAAGACTCGTTTCAAAGCGCCAGTCAATGCCCAGAAGTTCCACCTGGTCAAGCACCGGGGAATAAAAGAAGTCAAGGTTGAACACGGGCCCGATGATGTAACGCTCCATGCGTGCATGCTGCAGGTCTTCTTCGGTAATCACTCCCTGTTTCAGCAGGTTATCTGCCTTCTCCCGGTATTCTTCGTAGGAGGAACAGGTGAAGAATCCCCGCTCAAGTTTCTTTACTGCATGGTGGAGTTTTACAATGGAAAGTTCGTTGATATCCCTCGGGTCCTCTATTTTTTCCGGGAAGGGCATCCCCTCCTTTTCCAGCAGCCAGTAGTAATCTCTCTTCTCCCCGCGCTCTTCCATTCTCAGGAGGCACCGGGAGCCGAACATGGGCACGTAAAATGAATCCTCTATGTCATCAAGGCTGCAGTATGAGGTGAACGAGCGGTTGGGGATGAAGATGACATTTTCCCTCCGCAGCTTCTCCTGATTGCTCTCGTACAGTATCTCTTTAAACGAATCAAAAATCCACGTTTCATCCACACAGCCGATGCTTCTTCCCCCGATATCTTTCCGCTTAAAATATTTGTCATAGGTCATGTGCCGCCCCCGCTGGCACACCGCAACGGTGTGCAGCCCCTCCTCCTTTGCGCCATCAAAGGTGTCAAGAGCGGAGTGTGATGCCACCGCCGCCACCTTCACGGCATCAGCATCATATTCCTTTACAATATCCTGAATCTCCCTCCGTTCAATCATGGAAGTAATACGCTCATGCTTTTTAACTTTATTTTATGCGGTTGAGAATTTGACATATCCTTTTATAATTGTCACCATTACTTGAAGTAAAGGAAGAGAGGTCGTTCACGTGCAGCGTACCATCGCATCTCTCGGTTATTATGCAGGGTGGCTTTCGGTAATCGTGAATATTTCGGTGTTTTTCATCAAATACTGGGCGGGTGTGAGCACCTCCTCGGTTGCCATGGTGGCAGATGCCTGGCATACCCTCTCGGACGTACTCACCTCAGCGGTTGTCATTGTGGGTTTCTGGATAGCCTCAAAACCAGCCGACAGGGAGCATCCCTTTGGCCACGGAAGGGCAGAGGCCATCGGCGCCATCATCATCGGCACATTGCTTGTGGTGGTGGGCGTGACCTTCTTCAGGGAGTCCGTATTCAGGCTGCAGGTCCATGAGAAGGTCATGTTCAGCCGGCTCTCCATCATCATATTCTCCGCCACCATTTTTGTCAAGGAGGCGCTGGCGCAGGTTTCCATAAGAATCGGCAGAAAGATTGATTCTCATTCACTGGTGGCCGATGGATGGCACCACCGGAGCGATGCCATCACCTCGGTGTTAATTGTGGCCGGAGCCGTTGCAGGAAGCTCTTTCTGGTGGATGGACGGGGTGATGGGCATTGCCATCTCGGCATTCATTCTGTACATGGCATACACTATTCTGAAGAGAGTGGCCAGCCTGCTCCTGGGAGAGGCACCGGACCGCCCGTTCAGAGAGAATATTTCCCGTATCGTGGCGGAGGTTGCCCCGCAGGCAACCCACGTGCACCATCTCCATGTGCATCGTTACGGCGATCACACCGAATTGACGTTTCATGTGATGCTTCCCTCTGATATGAGGTTGAAAGAGGCACATGCAGTGGCGGATTCAATTGAAAGGGCAATCAGGCGTGAACTCCATATTGCTGCCACCGTTCACGTTGACCCTCTGGATGAAAATGAAAGGGAAGGGTGAGCGGCAATTCCAGGCAACATCCTTTTTTATGAACACATGGGAATGAATGCACCATCCCATTCCTTTTATCACCTTTGTACTCCGGAGAGCATCGAAATGGAGGTGTGCATTCATTTTTCCCATGGCATCTTCACCTGCACCAGAGAAAATGAAAGGACGAACGGATACCTCACCCTCTGAGCCCGTACCTCTCCTGCCGCCTTCACCTCCTTCCATACCCCGGAATGCACCAAAAATGAAAGATGAATGAACGCGCCATCCAGCCCCATTCCTTCACTATTCTCATATACCTGAGGGCATCAAAAATGAAAAGAATGTATCCCACCATCCCCATGCCGCTTCACCAT
>QMSU01000220.1 GCA_003650975.1 Thermoplasmata archaeon | reverse complement strand
GTTGATCACATCTCCTATACGCCCCAGGAGCCAGAAATAACCGTCCTCATCAATGAGTGCCCCATCTCCCGTATAGAAATTTCCAAAGCCGTACTTGCTCCAGTATTCCTCCACATATTTATCGTGGGCATTGTAGAGGCCCCGCAGCATTGCCGGCCACGGTCTGGTGATGACCAGCTCCCCCTTCTGTCCCTGCGGACACACGCCGTTCGCATCCCGCACCTCTGCCTTCAGCCCCACGAAGGGGAAGGTTGCCGAGCCAGGCTTCAGCGGGGTGATGCCGGGCAGCGGGGTGATGATATGCATCCCAGTTTCCGTCATCCACCATGTATCAACTATGGGGCATCGTTCCTTTCCGATGACCCGGTAGTACCACATCCATGCCTCAGGGTTTATGGGTTCGCCCACGGAGCCAAGGAGTCGCAACTTGCTCAGGTCATGCTTGTTGGGCCACTGATCCCCCAGCTTCATTGCCAGCCGTATTGCCGTGGGTGCGGTGTACAGAATGGTCACGCCGTATTTTTCCACAATTTCCCACCATCGGTCCGGCTGTGGATAATCAGGGGCACCCTCATACATTATGCTGGTGGTTGCCGTGGCCAGCGGGCCGTACACAATGTAGCTATGCCCGGTGATCCAGCCAATGTCAGCGGTGCACCAGTACACATCATCATCCTTCACATCAAAGACATATTTCATGGTGGTCACCGCCCCCACCAGGTACCCGCCAGTGGTGTGCATCACACCCTTGGGTTTACCGGTGGTTCCCGAGGTATACATCAAAAAGAGCAAATCCTCTGCATCCATCTCTTCAGGAGGGCACTCCGGAGACATGTCCCGTACCGCATCATCCCACCAGATATCTCTCCCCTCCTGCATGGGGACATCCTCACCCGTCCTCTTCACCACCACCACTTTCTCTATTGGCAGCCCGGTGAGAGCATCATCGGTCTTTTTCTTGTGGTTCAGTGCCTTTCCCCTGCGGTAGTAACCATCGCATGTTATCACATACCGGGATTGTGCATCCCCCACACGATCCCGCAGTGCATCGGCGCTGAATCCGCCGAACACCACGGAATGGGGCGCGCCTATCCGCGCGCAGGCAAGCATGGCAATGGGGAGTTCGGGAATCATAGGGAGATATATGGTCACGATGTCCCCCTTCTCCACTCCCATGCTTTTCAATGCATTGGCAAATTTGGAAACCTCCGCATGCAGCTGTTTGAAGGTGAATTTTCTCACCTCACCCAGCTCTCCCTCCCAGATATAGGCAAGTTTGTCTCCCTTACCTCTCTCAATCCATCTGTCCAGGCAATTATAGGAGGCATTGAGCTTGGCATTGGTGAACCAGCGGTAGTAGGGGGGGTCTTCCTCCAGCACCTGATCCCACTTCTTATACCAGGTGATGTATTCCTCTGCCCGCTTTTCCCAGAATGCCACGTAATCCTCTCCCTCCTCGTAGATACGCTCGTCATTAATCCGTGCCTGTTTCCTGAATTCTTCAGGCGGCATAAACACTTTTGTTTCTTCGGTAACTTGTTGTTCTTCTTCCATGAGCTGGTAAAGATATTATATACTTAAGTTTTATGACAGTCCGTTACCTGAAATGAATGACATGCGGGGGGTTTCACTGACTGTTTTTCCTCCTGCTTTTTCATGACATTGATGTGCACATACGCTCCTTTTCTCTTTTCATTTGTTATGACCGGTTTTTTTCCAAAATGATATAAGAATAATGCCATCATCATCCACAAATTACATAAAACATATTCGCATGATATCTTTAGAAGGTGAATATTTCATGAAAAAAGAACTGGCCATCGGTGTTGTGCTTTTGATGTTGTTTTCACATTTTGTCATAACGGCTGAGACCGCAGGAAAGCATCCTTTGCCATCATCAATACTATGTCATGATGAAGATATTCACCAATACGAAAATATCACCAGACTGGAGTGGATTTCTCCCCACGGTGAACTCCCGGGGACATACGAGGAGTATATAAACAAACATCCTCTGCAACCTGCCCGGTTCTCATCGCCCGCGGACGAACATACCGCACTCGCTGCTGCCCATGACATATCCATTCTCGTTGAGGATGGGTTGTATGATGATATCAAAACACAGCTTGACCAGTTCGTGGCAGATATGGAGATGGAAGGTCACAGTGTTGTTCTCCGGACTGTTTCCGGGGGCACACCGGAGGAAATCAAAACCTGGATAAAGACCCAGTATTTCCAGGGGAGCAGTGGCATTATTCTCATCGGCGACATCACCGCCGCATGGGCCGAGATCTCAGGCTCCGTGTTCCCATGCGATCTGTTCTACATGGACCTTGACGGGACGTGGGAAGACGATGACGGCGACGGTGTGTACGAGTCACATTCAGCGGGCAGTGGCGACATGGGCCCGGAGGTGTATGTGGGCCGCATTTATGCCCATACGCTCGAATACGACACCGAGGAAAACATGGTGAATGAATACCTCGCCAAAACGCATGCCTACCGCACGGGAGAGCTTATGCAGCCATGGCGGGGGCTTGAATATGTGGAGGAGGACTGGTATGATATGGATGTGGCACTTGACAATATATACGGGGCCAATGTCACCCGCCATGATTATGGGTACTACACCACCGCTGAAGATTATCTCGCACAGATGTCCCTCGGACAGCATTTCGTGCAGGTCTGCGCCCACAGCTATTCAGGGGGTCACCATTTCAGCACCCGCCCCACCGAATCAGCATCATATGCCCATGTCTATGTTCACAGCCCGGTCACCAGAAAGGCAACGCTTCTTTTGGGGAGCGACGATGGCATCAAGGTCTGGCTGAACGGTGAAAATGTGTACACCAATGACAGATACGGTAGCTGGCACGCGGATTCCTATCAGGTGGATGTCACCCTGAATGCGGGATGGAATCGCCTTTTATGCAAAGTGAGCCAGGAGGGCGGCGATTACCGGTTTTCTGCCCGTTTCACTGATGAAGACCGCAATTCATTTGAAGACCTCACCTACCAGATCAACAACCCCGAGCGATACGGCGAGGAGGCACCATTCATCAGGAGCTGGCTTCTCAACGGATTTCATCAGGATACCTCCGATAATTTCTGGAACTATCTCACCACAAACTATCTGGGTGTTGAGGAGAGCAGCATCAACCCACATGAGGGGGATGTGATGGGGGGTGTCGTGTGGAACGTGTATGACTCGGGGAGCCCATACATTGAC
>QMSU01000219.1 GCA_003650975.1 Thermoplasmata archaeon | reverse complement strand
TTCCTGAAGGCGAGCTCCGCGCCGAAATAATCAGGACAATCTACGTTTCGAAGCGCATCTTCGGTAAGAAGAAACCTAAAAAATTAAAAGTAGTTCTGGAACTCCAGGAGTGAAACTATTATGTCCCCTGGGACAACTAAAGGTATCGAGATGATCAAGAAAATCCTGCGACATGGCATCAAGATTAAGAAATCAGACGGGATTCTCGTTTTCAGAAAGGAGATGCCTGGTGGCAACACCTATAAGCTAATCAGCGGTAAGGACGAACGCGGTCGCTACATTCACAGGATCTATATCAATGATAAACTTGCAGATGTCAAACGCCTTAAATATAAAGCATTGAAGCTGATCTGGAGCCTGATTAAAGAAGAGGAAGAATATCTTAAACAGAAGAAATTGAATGATTTCGTGGGTGACTGAAAGTGCAGGTCTATGAAGAGACTGTAGAAGGTGTCAGCGAACATTCCTTTAATTTTATTCTTGAAAATCTTCCGAAAATCGGCAGAATTAAGGAAATAGAGATAATCTCATCCAAATATAGATTGCCGCCGAGAACGACAATATTTGGCGATAATGGAAAAATTATCGCCTATGGTCTCAACCTCGGCTATCGCGGGACTGGCACGTTCTATACCAGACAGCTGCTGAAACGTCTTTTCGGCAAACAGCTAGTAGAACATATCGAATCGATCATTGATATAGAAACTCAGAAGATTATCGAGCAGAGATACTTAAAAGATCCGATTTTCTGGTTTGTCGTAAACACAACGGCGTTCAGGCTTTCTATTAATGAGGATGGCAGTATCGACTCTAAATATATCTCTTATGTAGATGATTAAAATGAAGATCGATTGTAACGAATGCGGTTCCGAGAATTCCGTGGTGCTTGTCGTGAACAGACGCGGGATCTTCTCTCGCTGTGAAAATTGCGGATTTACTGAATGGGAATGGGCGCCAGGCGATAATATTGAACATCTCTATTATCTTGCAAGACTTTTCAAGATAGACATTAAGAGGATACTCCACGCTGTTGAGGATGCTGTCGAGGGCTGGCAGACAACCCTTTACTAATTCTTTTTTTCGCGTATAATGAAGAGAGAAACGCGTTTCTCTCAGGGCGCGCCCAGCCCGCGGGTATAATATATCATAGCAGCGGTATTCTGCTGCGTTCTCTTACTTTACATCTTTCTCATCTTTCTCACCTTTGAGGCTCCCGCCTGAGCACAATACTCTCGGCGGTTTCTCCACCACTTCCGAGAAACTGCTGAGCGAGTGCTCGCAGCCTTCGGCTGTGCCTCGGCTCTTCTGCCGCCACCCTGGTGGTGGGAGAGTCGAGGCGGGCGGGAGCCAATGAACTATTTCTGTTATAAGGAATTAAATAGAGGTGTCTAAGATAAAAGATAAGGAGAAGTTTATAATAATTGAAGCGTCAGAGAAGTATAACGAATTAAGTTTCCTAAGATTCGAATATAAGCGTTTTTAAATTCTCACATTCTTTCTGATTCTTCATCCTTTACTATTATTTTTCCGCTATTTATTTTTTTCCAAATCCCGTGTATAATGGTGAGATATATGAAAATTGAAATAAAAGAATTCAAAGATGCATTAATAGTTTTAATTACTTATTTAATTTGCTCCATAATTGCCATACAACTAGATTTGATCGGAACATTTATCGCTATTTCCTTTATCGCTTTTATTAGTTTCTTAATTCATATTTTAATTCGTCTTTATTTCTCTGATTAATTTTTTTCCGATTCGCGGGTATAATGAAGAGAAAAATAGATGGTGTATAAAATGCCTGACATAAAAATACGGTTTTACCATGAGCCCGAATTTGGGCTTATGTTGGATCTCTCGGAAGCAGTAAGTCGTTGCCTCCGAGCAGAGGAAATCTCCCTTGAGGATGTTTCCGAAATATTCGTCTTCCAGACTCCATCTGGAGTTTGGAAGATGAAAATAAAAGGCATGATTTATAATCTCACTCCTTATCTTTAATTATATTTTTTCCGCCTATAATGATAATGTTCGGTGATTTGAATGGTGAGTTCGATGTCAAGACTTGACAGGATCAAGAACGAACTCGACGAATTGATAACAGAAATATACCAGCTCGAAATCATCTACAAATTTGACACGATTACTGCCGAAAAGGTTGCCGAAAAATTATTCAAGAATTTCAAAAAGAGGCTCCAGAGTCTCAGAAGAGAACTAACCAGGCTCTGATCTTGTATATATTATTTTTTCGCTTATTTCAATTTAATCCGTTTCAGTTCCTTTTCAGCAATATTATGCCGTTATTTCTGAAAAATTTTTGAAACTTCAGGAGATCCTTCTTTTCATTAATCTAAGCCGTTCTCCTCAAGAAAAGTCTGTAAATCTCCCGCCGATGTTTCGAATTCAACTGCCGTCTCGCAAAATTTCACGCCCCGCGGGATCGCCCAAAACAATACAGCTGAGCCCGCGAGCAAAGCGTCTGTTCCGCAAGCCCGAAATCGCCAACCTCGTGGGCGTAGAAGGCGGAACTGCGGTCATTCTCCTGGGCGTAAACGGCGATTTACGGCTACGAGAGGGCGTTTCTGGGTACTCAGTTTCTATAGAACTGGGTACGCTTCGGGCGATGTGAGAGACCTATAGTATATAAAAGAGGGCGCCAGAAAGGCGGTTTTCTCCCAGGAGGAATACGCATAGTATTAAAAAAGCCGATCTGAGTTAGTAATCCGTCCTCAGTTATAAAATGCTAATTTTCTTATACGAAAAATGTTATAATTTGTTAATGAAGGAAGGAGAATAGAGTTCTTTATAAGTAGGGCATGTCAATTTATTTATATATCAAATCTTGTAGTGTGATGCTATGATAATTCCTAAATGTCCCTATTGTATGGACGCCGCATACGGGCGTCATATTGCAATGAAGCGACTTTACATAAGAGTTAAACTTGACGAAGGCAGGAGATATGTACCTATTGGCTGGATTTGTCCTAAATGCGGCTATCATTTTATTGACGCAGAGCCACCCTTAATAAAGGGAAGGGCGTGGCACCGAATTGTTACGCTGAGACAGAGAGAATCTACTACTGAGGCTTATAAGAAACGCGGGAAGAAGCGCGAGGATTGGCTCAAGCTCTTCGCAGTAGAACAATGATTTTTCCGAGTATAATGATAAATATTCGGTGAAAAGTATGACGTTTGAAATAATTTTTTACGTTAAAGACGAAAAGAAATCAGATT
>QMSU01000218.1 GCA_003650975.1 Thermoplasmata archaeon | reverse complement strand
GCGGCCTGTTCACATTCCCTGTGGGTGTGGAAAAGAGAACCTATGAAATGTGGAATACCGAAATCGATGCACCCTCTCCTGTGGAATTCATCCGCGAGGAGGACCACAACGGCGTGCACACCTACCTGTTCGAGACAAGGGAATCACGGATGATCACCTACGAGGGTCTGGGAATGCCCCTCCCGGTAAAATACACTACCGACACCAAGTACTGGGTGGAGCCCACCAGCGGCAGCCTGGTGGACATGTACAAGGAATCATCCATGAAACTCAACCCGCTCTCCCTTGTAACCGGTGTCCCAGGACTCATATGGATTCCCATCATGGACCTTACCCTTCAGTTCACGCCGGAAATGCAGGAGGCGGCGGCGGAGGCAGCGCTCACCACCATGCAGCTGTTGGCACTTTCCGGAAAGGAAGTACCTGCACTGCAGGTGAACCTTACCAGCAGTGACATCATTGAGGGTGTAAAGGGTGCCGAGCAGACAAAAAGGCAGATAGCGGCACTATCGGGAAATCGCGTGAAGGTGGTTGACCTGACCTACTGGATGACCGACCGCTCGGTTGATGAGATGGCCGCCACGGCAAAGGAAACAGCGTTCCTCCTTCTTTTCATGCAGATAATCATACCTGCCTTCCTCATTGTGGTGGGCCTTATCATGATTGCGCTGTGGAGCAGGAGATAGTTATTTGAATTTGGGCCTCCTGCTCAGCAATACCGGGAGCGGGAGTTGTCTGAAGGGACGGCCTTCCATCTTCTCCGCCACTATTTGCTGCAGTTTTTCCCGCGTGATTTCAGTTTCCTCACACTTGAAGCGGAATCTGGGTGTGAATACGCCTTCCTTCTCCCTTTCCCCTATCACGATGATGATGGGCACCCATTCCTTTTCCGCCTCCCGTATTTTTTTGGATACGCTCATGTCTCTGTCATCAATGTCCACCCGTACCGAAAGGTCGCGGGCAATGCGCATGCAGTCATCGATGTATTCTCCGCTTATGGGAATGAGACGTATCTGGGTGGGCGCAAGCCAGAAGGGAAATGAACCCTTTTCGCCCCTTTTCATTTTGATGGCCTCCTTTTCCAGGAGAGCGCACACGCACCGGTCGATGCCGCCGGAAACAGAGGTATGGAGCAGGTAAGGATAGTGCCGGTTGTTGTTCTCGTCAACATACTGGATGCCAAAGGACTGGGGATTTTCAACATCTATCTGCACCGTTGAGAGGGCAAAGGTCTTGCCCACAGAATCATTCATGTTTATCTCAAACTTCATCACGAAGTAGAAGTACCGCTTATCCCACATCTCCACCAGTACCGGCTTCCCCCACTGTTTCACCAGTTCCATGGCAAATTCCCTGTTTTTCTCGAAAAAATCCCTCACAAACCGCAGGGCAATCTCACCATCAATCTCAATGAGATGTGCCCACTCAATGGAGAGCGTGAATTGCCTTCTGAATTCTTCTATTGCCTGTGCCTCATCCATGCATAATGTATGCATATCAGGCATGGTGAAGGCCCGCAGCCGTTTGATGCCCGTCACCTCTCCGTGCTGCTCCTTGCGGAACGAGCGGGCCAGCTCGAACAAACGGATGGGCAGATGTTTGTATGAAATGACCATATCATGGGCGATTAAAAACTGGCCGAAGCAGGCGGCAAATCGCAGAAACATTTCCTTTCCCTTATCAGCCTTAATCCGGTACTGGCGGGCGGGAAACTTTTTCACGTATTTGTTCAGTGCAGGATGATTCAGGTCATACATGATGGGTGTTTCCACCTCCATCGCCCCGATGCCAAGGCACATCTCCTCCACCTTTTCTTCGAGCAGCCGCTTTATGAGATACCCTTTTGGGTACCATCTCATGTTGCCGTAGTCCGAACCCTCCTCATAGTCAACCAGTTCGTGCTCCCGCATCAATGCCACATGTGCCGGCTCTGCATCTGCCTTTCTGCTTCCGAATGCCTCATATTCATAAAATGCGCGGAGTTCCTCGTATCCGGTGAAATCAAATTTTTCCGCCGCTATGAGTTCCCCTTCAGGGGTGGCAATATACCAGGAGGATTGCACCTCCTCACGGGCATCCTCAGGAAGGGTGCATGCTATCTGACGGGAAAGTTCCGAGAGGGGATGTCCCTTGCAGCTTATCCTGAATGACTTGTACCAGCCGAAGGGCGAACGCTTCACCGTATATTCCTCTCTGAGAGCCTCCTCCAGCGCCTTCAGTATCGCTATGGCCTGCTGCGGGGGGGCGAGTTCGCTTGAAAGGTGGGCATAGGGATAGAGCATGATGTTCTGGGTGTTGAGCATGGAGGCAACCTTTTTTATTTCCTCCACGGCATTATCGGGAGATATGTCGTCTTTTTCGACGGAGATGAAGGCAACGAGCGCATCCTCCATGCTGTCGCTTTCCCTTTCAATTTCCTCCGCAGCATCCACTGCCTTCTCGGTAATGCTGTATTCTATGGAATCCGCATGAATGAAGAGAATCTTCATAAAAGAGTAAAGGATGGAGGATATAAAAAATTATAGAAAAACAGAGAAGCACGGGAACACTCTTTCCTTCATTGATTTAGCCATTCAAGATGATGATTTATTTTTGTTTTGTGCTTTTTAAAGAGATGTCCTTTTTCTCCTCTTCATTAGTATAATCAGGGCCATCGCTCCCATCAGCAGAATCATTTCAAATCCAGGGATGCCACCACCACCTCCCTTTTCATTCTGCACATCAATTGTTATGGAGGCAATATCGCTGTAGTCCTTTCCGTCATACGCCCGCACATAAAGCGCGTGTTCGCCGTTTTCCAGTTCCTTGGTATCAAGTGAAAATGACCAGTTGACAGTACCGTTTACTTCCTGCCATGTTCCACCGTCCACGCGCACCTCCACCTTCTGCAGCGTCTCATTTCCATCTTCGTCTTCTGTGGTTCCAGTTATCACAATGGTTCCATTCACCGTGCTGCCGTTCTCCGGTTGTGTGATGACAACAGAAGGTTTATGGTTGTTTGCCACCATCACCGTTATTGATGCAACAGTGCTGTAATCCTCGCCGTCGTAACTTCTGGCGGATATTTCATGCTGCCCGTTACTCACCGATGTGCTGTCCCATGAACGGCTCCATGAGGTTGTTCCTGTGGCGGTCAGCCATGAGCCGTTATCAATTTTAACCTGCACGCTTTGAATCGTTCCATCGGCATCGCCTGCATTTCCCTGAATGGTCACTGTTCCAGAAACAGTTG
>QMSU01000217.1 GCA_003650975.1 Thermoplasmata archaeon | reverse complement strand
GTGGATATGGCCCCCATGCGGCCCAGGGCGGCGAAAGCCAAAGGGATGATGCCCGCTTCCGACCCTCCGGCGATGAGGACATCCGCCTCCCTCAGACGGAGGATGCGCAGCGCCTCCAGAAAGGCGTAGTTGCCACTGGCGCAGGCGGCCGTCGAGGTGACGATGGGCCCCTTAGCCCCGGTGAGAATGGACACCAGGCAGGAGACGACGTTGGGCATTATGTTGGGGACGAGGAATGGCGTCAAGTAGCGAGAGCCCTTCTCCATCAGAATGTGGACCCCCTTCTCCAGCTCGCCTATGCCTCCTCCGCCGGTGTTCATAACTACCCCCACGCGGTAGGCGTTTTCGTCGCTGATAGTGAGGGCCGCGTCCTCGATGGCCATCTTTGAGGCAGCCACGGCGAATTGAGCGGGACGGGAGAAACGCCTGGCCGTCTTGAAATCCATATACTTCGTAGGATCAAAGCCCTTGACCTCGGCGGCGATGCGCACGGGCAAGTTCGATGCGTCGAAAAGCGTGATGTAATCCACGCCTGAGACGCCAGCAGTGAGGTTGGCCCAGAATTCCTCGACTGTGAGACCGATGGGCGTGATCGCTCCCAAGCCGGTGATAACCGCTTTAACATCCGATGAACGCACGCTAGCTCCTCCTTTCGTCCTCCTCCCGCAGGGTTACTTTTTAGCTAGCGAATCCTACGCAGTAGGAGTGCGAAACTTGTTTCGCCTGTTCTGCGGACTAGAGGGGACATCTGGTGCAAAGAAGCCGAACAAGTTCGGCACTCCATCCCGCCAAATGCGAAAGAAAATTCGCCAACAGTTATTTTTCAACCTGCGGGAAGGCTCAACCTCGAATGGCCTGACGCACCTTGTGCCACTCGGCCTCGATGGTCTCGATGAGGTGGCTTTCCACGGCCAGCTTCGCCTGCTGAATAGCCTTCTCCACAGCCGGGGCTTTGGATCGCCCATGCCCTGCGATCATCACCCCCTTCACCCCCAGAAGAGGCCCGCCTCCCACCCTCCTTTCCACCTCCATCATCCCTCTCAGCTCGTCAGCCACTTTGCGGGCCTCTTGAGCGGAAAGCAAAGCGGACAATCTTTCCTTCAGCCAGTCGGCCAAGGCAGCACTTAGCCCTTCGCTGAACTTGAGGAGCACATTGCCCACGAAGCCGTCGCAAACGATGACATCGGCCCGGTCGGAGAAGATGTCCCACCCCTCCACGTTGCCGACGAAGTTCAGGCCACTCCTTTGGAGAAGCTTGTAGGCCTCCTTCGTCTGCCTGTTGCCCTTCCCCTCCTCGGCACCATTGCTAAGAAGCCCCACCCTGGGCTCGACAATGCCCAGGAGACAGCGAGCATAGGCCACGCCCAAGGCAGCGAACTGCAGGAATTGGCGCGGCTTGCAATCAACGTTGGGGCCGAGGTCGAGCACCACCGTCTTCGGCGCCAGGCTGAAGACGACGCCTCCACCTACGGGACGATCCATTCCCTCAATATTGCCGAAAACCCATCTAGCGGCTATCATGACCGCCCCAGTGTGGCCCATCGAAAGGGCCGCGTCCGCTTCCCCCTCCTTGGCCAAGCGGGCGGCCACCATTACGGAGGCATTCGGCTTGGCTCGCAGGACCGCCGCCGGAGGCTCTCCATCTCTGATGAACTGCGGGGCATTGTGGAGCCGGATGGGCAGCCCGCTCCAATCGCAGGAGGCCAGCTCCTCCTCTAAACGTTCAAGGGGCCCCACCAGGATGATCTCCACCCCTCCTTTCTTCGCGGCCTCGACGGCCCCTTTGACCACCTCCTGGGGGGCGAAGTCGCCGCCCATGGCATCCACAGCCACCCTTACCCTCTCCTGACCCATTATCCACCCCCTCTTTTCGTTTGCCCTTTGTTCGTCGTCCCCTGCGTGCGACGAACTTCTCCGCCAGGGGCAAGCCTCGACGCCACTACCTCACGATATAGGGCCGTTTGCCCAGCCACCTTGTTGCGGGACGACGAATTCCTACAGGAAGGACGGTTGTCATCGTCCGCTCCTGGCGTCATCAGGGCAAAGCGTAGAAGCCCACGCCGAGCGCTCCGGGGCCGAGGTGAGTTCCGGCGGTGGGGCCGAGGTCGTCTAGAATATAGATCTCGCGACAATTAAAGCGCCGGGCGATCTCGTCCCTCAGGGCCTCCGCCTCATCCAAGGCCAGGGCGTGCATAATGGCAGCGCAGATTTCCCTATCCCCCACTTGGCTTTTCATCACACTCAGCATACGCTCGATAGAAGCTCGACGGGAGCGCGCTCTAGCTATAGGCACTATCTTCCCCTCCCTGATCCTGAGAATGGGCCGGAAGCCAAGAAACTTGCCGATGAGAGCCTGCGTGGCTGTCAGCCGCCCACCCCTGTGAAGATATTCCAAGGTGTCGGCCGTAATAAGGGTATCCACCCGAGGGATAAGCTCCTTGACCAAGGCAAGGACCTGGGTTTGGTCGGCCCCTTCTTTGGCCGCCTTGCCCGCCGCGATGGCGATGATGGCCTCGCCGGCTGCGCCGGTCTGGGTGTCAGCGACAGCGATGTCCGCATCCGCCATCATCTCCCGGGCGACGCAGGCCGAGTTAAAGGTCATGCTCAGCGACTTGGCAACGCTGAGGCAAACGACGCTGTCGGCTATCTTGAGAGCCTTTTCATAGGCCTCAAGGAAATCCGACACACTCACTCCGCTGGTTGTCGGCAGAGGGTTAAGCTTGGGTAGCAGACGGTAGAACTCGGCGCCGGAGATGTCTATCTTGTCGCGGTAGTCTTTCCCCTCGATGATGACGTGCAGAGGAGCAATTACAATACCCAGCTCCTCGGCCAATTCCTGGGGGATATCTGTGCAGGAATCGGTAACTATGGCTATCTTTCGCACGGTTGACCTCCCTTCCAACGCTTTGGCAGCGCATCAGTCTGGCAGCTCGTCGCCTTCGATAACCCAGAGAGTGGCCAGCGCCTCGGCCGCCACGGCGCCGTCCTCAAAGGTCGCCACCGCCTTGGCCGTGAGGAGTTTCCTCCTCTTCTTCACCACCTCGGCGCTAAGGCGCAGCTTCCGCCCGATGGGCACTGGGCGCTTGAAACGTATCTCCATTTTGGCAGTGACGGTTTTAGCCCCCTGGTACCAGGCGGCGTAGCCAATGGCCTCGTCCAGGGCGGCGCTCATCACCCCGCCGTGGAGAATGCCCTCCCACCCCTGATGGAACTCGCCGGGAATGAAATCGGCCACGGCTTTTCCATCCTCT
>QMSU01000216.1 GCA_003650975.1 Thermoplasmata archaeon | reverse complement strand
GAGGAGAGTGTTTCCAAGGTGATGGAGTATCTTGATCCGCTCGGATATGAATGCACCCCACTGTTCACCTCAGATGGCTCGCTTTCCAGCGGGGGAGATATTATTGATGCCATCAATGAGGGATGCGGATTGCTGGAATTCGAGGGGCACGGCACTCCCACAAGCTGGGCAACGCACAAACCCCAGAGCGGGGAGTGGGACGTGTACATCAATGAGATCCAGTTCCTCCTCCTCAAAAATAAGAACATGTATCCGGTGTGTGTGGTGGGCGGCTGCAGCAACAGCAAGTTTGACATTACATTGTTTGACCTGCTGGATTTCAAAAATCTCAGTGCCATTATTGAACACGGGAGTGCGGGCCCAAAGAGTTTCAGCTGGTGGCTGGTCAGCAAAAAGGATGGCGGTTCCATAGCCACCATCGGCTGCACCTCCTACGGATATGGAAAATCAGGAGATGCGGACCATGACGGTATATTCGACGGCATCCAGTACCGTGGCGGTTTCATCGACATCGAATTCTTCCGGGTGTATGCACAGGAAGGAAAGGATATTCTTGGAGAGGCGCACGCCGAGGCGATAACAAACTATCTTATAAAATTCCCTCCCATGACCAACCTGATCGACGGGAAAACCGTGGAGGAGTGGTGTCTCTTTGGTGACCCCAGTCTCAAGATGGGCGGCTATAGCTAACGATTTTCCCTTTCTCTCTATTTATACAATTTTGCCACGTTCACTCCCTGAGGGACGCCTACCGACTCTGCAATGCTCAGACATTTCACCCTCATGAGGTGGGCAATTGGTGCATATTCTGTTTCTGACAGCGCCTCGTAATTTGCCATGCCCTTGGAGATGATGAGTGATGCGGCATTCAGTTTTTCTCTCAATACTTCGGGCATTTCTCTCACGTCAACACCCACGGCAAATTTCCCCGTGGTTATTATTTCGTCCACCACCTCGTCAAACCCCAATTTTTTCACGTCTTCAAGGGTTGCATCTGTGAGAATGGGTACCTCCTTGCAGACCAGGGTGAGATGAATATCATATGTTTTGAGTATTTCACACACAACCCTGTCAAAGACGATTTCTCCGCAGTTGTCTGTAAAATAAAGCACTTCACTCCCTCCTTTGAGGTATTTCCTCATTCTCTCCACATCATCGTGATACAATCCCTGTTGAACATACCAGTCAAATTTTGTGGCAAGTTCCTCCGGCTTAGAGGCGCTGCCTGCAATTCCAAAATCTATTGAATTTCCTGCAATGGAGCACAATATGGCGGTATGGAGCTCATCATCACTGTTTTCAATAATTTCCTTTACCTTTGGCAGGAGACTCAGAGCCACTTCATTGCTTTTATCTTTTAACTTTTTGTACGGATCACTATTTCCAAGCAGTTCATATGTATATCGATGGATTTCCGTGGCAATTTCCGCAGAACTCCGTGTGCTGCTGTAGTTCTCTGCCATTTTCTGCAGAACCTGCTTCATGACGGAGGCTATTTCCTCCTCGTTTTCTGTGACCAGCTCACATTCGAACAGTACGCGGTTCAGGAGGCATGGCACGCACCGCGGTTTCATTTTCATAATGGCTGAAAGGGATGCCATTAAAATACTTTGTTTTTGCATCATCCCACTTCACTATGAATGTGCACCATTGACAGGGCTCTGGCCACACTTTCGGGATGGATATAAGAGTGCAAGATTTCTCATGGCAGGAGTTCTCTTGCCATCTTCACAAGAATATGAACCCATTCTGAATATTTTTATACTTTCCATGCATTCAGAACAATGAAAGAACTTTCGAATGATACTTTTGATGGGTTTCTCAAAAAAAATGAAAAGGTGGCGGTGGATTTCTGGGCACCTTGGTGCATGCCGTGTCTTGCAATGGCACCGGTATTTGAGGAGATGGAGAAAGAGATGAATGGCATCTCCTTTGGTAAGGTCAATGTGGATGAGAACGGCGAACTGGCCCAGAGATTCGGCATCATGAGCATACCCACTCTCATCTTTTTCTCCAAGGGTGCCGAGGTTGACAGAATTGTTGGTGCCTTCCCCAAACGCGAGTTGAAGGAGTGGCTCACCCGCGCATCGCAGCGATAGTTCTCACTGAATAAGAGGTTTTCCCAGCGGTAGCACCGTTCTCCCGAAGGTCTCGTTTATCACTTCTGCCATGGCCACGTAGATGGCGCTCAACCCGCAGATGATGCCCTCGATGCCAATCCATCCCCCGCTGAGCACTCCCCAGTCTCTGAGGGCCAGCAGGTAAAACAGCACGAACAGGGTGAAGAATATAATCTGGAGGCCGGTGTTCATTTTGAGGGTGTTGATGAACATCAGCATGGTGAAGAGGCCCCACATAAAGAAATACCATCCCATGAAGTTGGCGGGTGTGGCTGCAGTGTATGTTCCCCCATCTATCAAATCTGGCAGGATGAGCAGGGCGACAAGTGAGATCCAGAACAGCCCATAGGAGCAGAATGCGGTGACACCGAATGTGTTTCCCTTCCGGTATTCCAGGAGCCCCGCAAAAATCTGTGCCATGCCGCCGTAGAAGATTCCCATGGCAAGAATCATCGAACCCAGCGGAAATGCCCCCGGGTTGGTGTTGTGGATGTTCAGCAACACGGTGGTCATGCCGAAACCCATGAGTCCAAGTGGTGCGGGATTTGCCAGTTTCATAGGGAGGATATGGCAATGAGATATAAAAAAGTTAGGAAATGGAATAAGAAACTGAAGATAAGAGAAGTGAAAAGGAAACAACACCGGGCAAATCAAGTAAAAAGAAGGGATAAAGAGAGCACTGGTTTCATATTATGACAGGAGATGCCTTCTTTACCCCCTCATGAGGTCATGGGAAAAATGACATGGAGTAGTTAACTGACAGTCACCGATACTCCTTTGCATGTTGCTGTAAAAGATGTGCCATTCCTCATTTCATTTTCTGCATCCAATGCTCATGCACTTTCAAAATGGTAAAATGAGGAAGAAGGAAAACATGCATACCATTCATTTCGAGGAGAATCCCTGCATCCAAACCCTTATATGGCATTTTCCATAAAAACTCATGGAACAAATACTCTCCGAGTTGCAGCAGGCAAGGAACAGGGATGCCTCATTTGATGCCATACTCGGTTCCATGTGCACGGTGCCTCATGAGATTGCACGGAAAGCATACACCATGTTCATTGAAACCAACCTCGGCGACCACGAGCTTTTTCAGGGTACAAAACATCTTGAGGAAAAGGCAATTGAGTGGGTTGCACAAATGCTTCAT
>QMSU01000215.1 GCA_003650975.1 Thermoplasmata archaeon | reverse complement strand
GCACCTGCGGTCCGGGATACAATGCTTTTTATGAGCCGGAAGGAAAACATTATGAATAAGAAAGAGGCGATTGTGTGTCGTGGTGTAAGTGGAACAAGAGCGTCACTCAAATAAAAAAAGACTGATGAGTATCCCGAGAATACCACACATTATGGCAAACAGCCCATAGATATTTCCATATCGTATGGTGAGCATGCCATCCAGCATGGCGAAGATGGCCAATATAAAAACGATGAAGAAGAGCAACGGGGAGTAGTTTATCATCAGACCAACGGCAATGCTTAGAACACCTGCAACGAGTCCCGCTTTCGCCTGAGTAGTTCCCGGAATTATCCCCTGTCTTTTCTGCTCGCATTTTATCTGGATGAGGCGAAATAAAATCAAGAGGCTCAAAAAGAGTAAACCTGATGAGAAGAAAAACAATATGGTCACTATCAGAGCGATTGCTATAATAATATCTATCCTGGAGATGTTTATATTCTTCCTCAACTCAAGAGAGATGCCATCCTTCTCAGATATTATGATTGCTGCTTTTTTATATCTTTCTGGCACTCGTAAAAAGAGATGCATGTTTTCACTGGCTATTCTCTTCCTTGTTTTCTCATGAAATTGAGCGGAACACGCGCAACGCTTCCCTCTCATTTCTTGAGATTGCAGAAACATCAAAGAATAGAAAAATCTATATGATTAGGGTATATTTAGCATCAAATGCCCGGAGCAAAACCCATAGCAGAAACGCTTGCAAAAAAACAGAAGGAGATATCAATAGCCGAGTTTTTCGAGAGAAACAAGCAGATTCTCGGCTTTGACAGCCTCACCAGGGCCCTCATCACCTGTGTGAAGGAAGCGGTGGACAATGCCCTCGATGCATGCGAGGAATCGGGAATACTGCCCGATATTTTCGTGAAGATTGAAACCATGGATGGGGATGAATACAAAATCACTGTGGAGGACAATGGCCCGGGCATCGTGAAAAGCCAGATTCCCCATGTGTTTGCCCGTCTGCTGTACGGCTCGCGCTTCCACACTCTGAAGCAGTCCCGGGGGCAGCAGGGTATTGGCATCTCTGCGGCGGTACTCTACTCCCAGCTCACCACAGGAAAGACCACCATCATCACCTCAAAAATAGGCGAGGGTTTCCCCGCCCACAGGGTGGAGTTGCTCATTGATACCAAGAAGAACCTTCCCAGGATTGTGAAAGAAGAAATGGACCACTGGGAAAGGAGAAGCGGCACGAGGATAGAGATATTCGTGAAGGGAAAATACGTGAAAAACAGGAAGCAATCGGTGTACGAGTATCTGAGGAGCACCGCCATTGTGAACCCCCATGCCCGTATCATTTTCATCGAGCCTGACGGCACTGAGACCGTCTTTGAGCGTGTGGTGGAGGAGCTTCCGGAACAGCCGAGAGAGATCAAGCCCCATCCCTATGGCATTGAACTGGGGACACTGCTCAAGATGCTCAAGGAGACAAAGGCAAAGAAGATAACCTCCTTTCTCTCGGGCGATTTTTCCTCCATAAGCCCTCAAAAGGCCAAGGAAATCGTGAGAATAGCAGAAATGAACGGGAATCTGAATCCCAAGGAAATCGGGCTGGACGAGGCAAAGAAACTCCTTGCCGCATCGAAGAAGGTGAAACTGGTGTCCCCTCCAACCGACTGCCTCTCGCCCATCGGGGAGACGCTGATAAAGAGGGGGCTGAGAAAGGAGACCCTTCAGCTTTCACCGGAATTCATCTCAACCGATACGCGCCAGGCAAACGTTTTCTCAGGCACCCCATTCATGGTGGAATCAGGCATTGTGTACGGCGGGAGCCTGCCAAAGGACGGCAGGGTGGAACTTCTGCGGTTTGCCAACCGTGTGCCGTTGCTCTATCAGGAGGGCGGATGCGCCATCACCGAGGCGGTCAAAAGTATGGACTGGCGACGCTACGGGCTTGAGCAAAAAGGCGGCAAGGGCATGCCCTGTGGCCCCGCCATCATCCTCGTGCATGTGGCCTCGGTCAACATCCCCTTCACCTCGGAGTCCAAGGAAGCGGTGGCCCATATCGATGAGATAGAAAAGGAGATACGGCTCTCGCTACAGCAGTGCGCGCGGAAAATGCGACTCCATCTTTCAAAGAAGAAGAAAAAGGAGAAGATGAAGAGCAAATTCCTGCTGATATCACAGATTCTGCCGGAGATAGCGAAAAAGTCGGCGGAAATCGTGGGCAAGCCGGTACCCCCCATAGACGGGGTGATAAGTCAGATAATGAATATTGTATGGGTTGATGACCAGGTGGTGAGCAAAAACGGGGTTGCAGAGAGCACCATCACCATTATCAACTACAAGCGGAGTCCCCAGAGATTCACGCTCTATGCCGAGATACCCGACAGAAACATCATCAGCCATATTGTACCGGAACCTGCGGAAATCAGGGACCGGGTGATAAAATGGAATGTTTCTCTGAAACCCACCGAAAAGATGGTGTGCTCCTTCAGGGTGTACACCGACGGGAAAGATTTTGATGAAAATAATCTGTATGCAAGCGGAATAGACCCGGTGAATATCGTGGGTGTGGAAAAATGGGAAGGTGAAGAATGAGCAGCACCATAGAGGCATTAAGGAAAATAGCGGAGAAACTGTATAGTGACCTTGCAAAGGAGAAAATCCCCTCGCTGGAGCTCCCCTCCAGAACGAAATCAAACATTGTGTTTGACGAGGGATACGGCGTGTGGAAATACGGAAAGCAGCGGGTGACACGCTCTGCAGTATCTCTCTCCGGAGCCTACATGCTTCTGCGCACCGTGTACACTGCGGATTTCATCCGGCAGATGATTGAACAGAAAAAAACATCCACATTGAGGGAGATGTACTACATCTCCGAAGGATGGGGACCCGCAAAGTTTGACAGTCAGGACGAATCCGACAAACTCGCAGAGGACCTGGAGATAATGACCAAAAAGCTGAGGGAGGACTTCAAACTCAGACCTGAGGAGGACGGGGCACGGGTGATCGGCGACATTGTGATAGAGGAGACCACAAGGAAGGGTGAGAAAAGGAAAATACATTGCCAGGATGACGTGGGGGACACAGGCTACGGCATTCCGTACAACGTGGAAAGGGAAAAGCTCCGCTTCGTGAAAACCAATGCAGACAAGGTCATCGCGGTGGAAACCGGTGGTATGTTCGACCGGCTGGTGGAAAACAGATTTGATGAAAAGAGCAACAGCATACTTGTCCATCTCAAGGGGCAGCCTGCCCGCAGCACCCGCCGCTTCATAAAGAGAATGAACGAGGAACTC
>QMSU01000214.1 GCA_003650975.1 Thermoplasmata archaeon | reverse complement strand
GCCGAATCAATGCCGAAGGTGAGAAGTGCCATGAAAAATATCACCCCGAAAAAGGAGGCGGCAAAGGGCATCTCTGCAATGGCTGTGGGATAGGTGATGAACGCGAGCCCAATGCCACCGCGGGCTATCTCTTCCATGGGAAGGCCCGTCTGATATGCCAGATACCCGAGCACACTGAATACCGCAAACCCTGCAAGAAAGGCCGTTCCTCCGTCGGCAAGTGAGGTGATGAACGCATTGTTGGTGATATCCGATTTTTTCTTGAGAAAACTGGAATAGGCAATCATGATGCCCTGTGCCACGCCTATGGAGAAAAATATCTGCGCATAGGCGGCGAGCCATACGGAGGGAGCGGTGAGTTTGGAAAAATCAGGTCTCAGGTAAAACTCCAGGCCTTCCATGGCGCCGGGGAGGGTGAGTCCCCTCAGCATCAGAATGATGAGCAGTATGGTGGGCAGGGGAACGGTGATGGCAACAACCTTTCCGATTGATTTTGTCCCCCTGTACAGAATGAGATAAATGGATGTCCAGATGACCAGGAGAGCAAGGAGTATCTGAACGTTCATGTTCCCAAGTATGCCGGGAGAGGATGTCTGATTCAGGAAGATGTTGAAGAAAAAGTTGGATGCATCGGGCTGCCACACGAGACCAATGGAGTGGAAAAGATAGCAGAGACACCACGCCATGATGGTGCAGTAGTAGATGGAAATGAAGAAGGCAACGAACACGCTCCACCACCCCACCCATTCAGCCTTTTTGCTTATCCTCCTCAGGGCGGAGGGAGCCGATGTTCTGAACAGCGTTCCCACCGAGAATTCCGCAATCAAAAGAGGTATGCCCACGGTGAAAAGTGCCACAAAATAAGGTATGAGAAATGCCCCGCCGCCGTTTCTATAACACACATATGGAAAACGCCATATGTTACCCAGCCCCACAGCAGAGCCGATGGCAGCAAGCAAAAACGCAGTACGGGATTGCCATTTCTCCACAAGCGTAATCAGATGAGCATATTTATAGATTTATAAACCGATGTATGGTGAATAACTTTCCTCCACAATAAATATTACGGTAAAACCATACATAAACTATCAATGCATTATATATCGGACGCTCAGTTGTTCTTCATGAAAATATGACATCCCTCTCTCATCCCTGCACATGACAGCATAAGAAGAATCCCCCGGAGATATCGGTTATGACAACCCCAGGGGAAAATCATGTAGCCCGTTATACACAACACCGGGCACCACGTGAAGATGTTCAAGGAGTATCATGGTCATTTTGGGTATCTCCATATCCCATTCTTTCCCTTATTCATCCTTTCAGGATATTCCTTCAATAAATCTGCAGATAATGCGTATACTCTGCCGTTTACATGCTTCCGGTTACGTTCTCTCAGCACCACATAAAATAGTTTTATAAACCAGTAGTTATTTACATATCTGAGGTGAAAAATGAGTGGTAAAAAGACAGTGATATATGGGGTGGTTATCCTGTTTGTGCTCGCAGCCGTAATGCCTGCACTGGGGAGTAATAATGTGCTGAGTTCACACAATAAAGAAAGCATGAAACTGGAAAATGACATGTTTTGGTCCATTGAAACGGTGGATCATGAGGGCTTTGTGGGAAGATATACGTCTATTGCTCTGGATTCACAAGAATATCCGCACATAAGTTATTGTGATGCGGGAAACTGGGATTTGAAATACGCATACTGGGACGGCTCTGAATGGAAAACAGAAACTGTTGACACAAAATATATGGCCGGTGTCCCCACTGCCATTGTGCTTGATTCAAAAGGGTATCCCCATATTGCCTACCATGAGGCAGGACACGAGGATTTGAAGTATGCCTACTGGACCGGCTCTGAATGGCATATGGAAACGGTTGAATCGGAAGGGAGACTGCTCGGACATCTGGATGTGACACTGGATGAAAATGATTATCCACACATACTTTATTGTGATAAAGGAAACGGAAATTTGAAGTATGCCTACTGGACCGGCTCTGAATGGCATATGGAAACGGTGGATGCCTGCGGGGACATTGGATGGTTCAGTGTGGGCTCCATAATCCTGAAAGAGGGAAATCCATACATTGCATATGCTGCCGATAACGAACTCAAATACGGTTATTGGACCGGTTCTGAATGGCATATAGAGGTGGTTGCAACAGAAAACGGTGAGATACACTATACCTCAATGGCTCTGGACTCAAAGGGTTATCCCCACATATGCTACCAGGATTATGAAAACGGTGATTTGGAGTATGTATACTGGGATGGTGCCGAATGGCATAAGGAAACGGTTCTGGAGCACTCTTCAACAGAAGGCTATGGAGGTTCCTCCTCCCTTTCCCTGGACTCGCATGACTACCCCCATATTGAATACTACCGGTACATTAAGGGAGAAGACACTGACCGGGATCAGGAATATATATACTGGGACGGAAGCAAGTGGAACAGAGAGGTCATTGAATCAGAAGGATACGTGGGAGGATGCAGCGACATTGTCCTGGATTCAAACGATAACCCTGTGATGAGTTATTTTAACTGGGATCTGGGCGATTTGAAATGTGCGAGAAAGACAGCAAATGCCCCTCCTGAAAAACCAGACCGACCTTCAGGCTGGTCAAAGGGCGCCACCGGGAGGAATTACACCTATAAAACCTCTGCCACCGATGCCGAGGGCGACCAGCTATGGTACATGTTCGACTGGGGAGATGGCACATCAAGCGACTGGCTGGGCCCCCATGACTCCGGAGAAACGGTGAAAGCCACCCATGCCTGGGATGAAAATGGAACATATGAAATTAGGGTGAAGGTAAAAGACAGCCATTATTCAGAGAGTGTATGGTCTGATCCCCTGCCGGTCACGATGCCAAAAACATACAGCATCTTGGAAAAACTCTTTGAATGGATATTGCGAATGGTATGGCCGGGCATGCCTTAATCCCTCCTCGCCTTCTCTTTACAGCACCCATACCACCGCTAATGCTTTTATAGAATGTGCACATTATGGTATCATGCATAACAGGGGCAATGTGATGGCGAGAAAAGCCAGAACGATGATACCTTTTTTGCTGGTCATACTTTTCGCAGGGAGCATGCTCATACCCTCTGTGACACATTCTTCCACCTCGCAGTACCCACTCCCCGTAACCCATCTTCCACCATCCTTTGATCTGAGAAACGTCAACGGCACCAGTTACGTGACCTCGGTGCGGGACCAGACCGGCGGCACCTGCTGGACCCATGGCGTCATGGCGGCCATGGAGGGCAATCTTCTC
>QMSU01000213.1 GCA_003650975.1 Thermoplasmata archaeon | reverse complement strand
TTGCGCCTTCAAGCCCTACACGCCCGACGGCGTGGAGGAGAGCGTGAAGTTCATCGAGAACAATGTGCTGGCGGCAAAGGCTCTCGGCGCGTCGTTCGTCTGCTTCGCCGAGGGAAGGCTGCCGCAGGGCGTTCCGGAGGAGGAAGGCTGGTCGCGGCTGGTCGAGGTGTTGAAACGGGGGGCGGAGTTCGCGGAGTCGAACGGTATCATGTTAGTGGATGAATTTCATCCGAACCTGACGGCGAGCACGCCCGAGAAGGCGCCGAAACTGATTGACGAGGTTGGCTCCCCCGCCTTCAAAGGGTGTCTCGATTTTTGCCATGCTTATGTCATCACGAACGGCGATCCCGTCTCGATGATAAAGGCGTTGGGCGACCGAATCGGTCATGTGCACATCGCCGATGCCTCGGGCGAGCCCGGGATGCATGTGCCGCTGGGCAAGGGCAAGGTTGACTACAAGGCGTGCATTGCGGCAATCAAGGAAATCGGCTATCAAGGCGAGTGGACACTGTGCATGCACGGCTATTCTTTTCCGGAACACGCAGCGAAGGTTTGCATCGCGGCACTTGAGGGACTTTTGTAGAACGGATTCTACGGCGGCAGCATAGGCGCGCGCGGCTGCTTCAGGTGCAGGTCGAGGAAGGCGAAGGCGTCGTTCTGCATCCCCGTGGTGAAGCGCAGGGGTGCTTCGTAGGACTTCCACTGAAATTTAGCCCGTGCGTGCTGGTCTTCCCAGATTTTTGCGAGATAATCGCAGACGCCCTTCGCTTCGGTCTTGGAGACCTTGCCACCTTGCTCGCAGTGCTGAATGAAGACGGCGTTCGGCGCGGCGAGGGAGATGACATCGGGGTGGTCGAGGTAGCGGTAAAGCCCCGGCGCGCACGGTGGCAAGCTTCGCTTCGCATCCATGGTCAGGAGCAGTGAGCGAAGCGGCATCATCCAGCCAGCCATGCATGAGCACCTCACTCGCTCGTCGAGTGCGGCGAGGTATGCTGCGCGATAGGCGCCGAAGCAAAATCCGCAGCAACCGATGTTGCGCGAATCGACTCCCTTCCTCGATTGCAGATAGTCGATGCAGCGACGGTCGTCGAACGCGATGATTCCCAGCCAAGAGGTGCCCGCGAGCGTGCAGCATTTATCGAAACAGCGAGCGGCTGCCGCGTTCTCCGTTTCTTCATCCGCGACGGACTGCTGACCCTCGGCGATGTGGAATCTTCTCTCGCCCCAACCGAGGGCGTCCGGAACGAGCACGGCATACCCCCGCTCGGCGAGCTTTTCAGCCCAGGCGGCTCCGTCGTAACGCTTTGCGCGGTAGTCGGTAACGACCTGCGGCTCGCTCGGCTCTGATACCAATTTTTCCTTTCCGAACAGGAACATCTCGCCGTGGTCGTGTAATGCGATTACAGCGGGGAGCGGTCTGGCGGCGGACGCGGGATAGAGGAAATACGCAGGCACCCTGTAAGCCGCGCACGCGGCGAAGTCAATATGCTCCACGACGAGGTTTCCCCTTCGTTCCTTTTTGAGGATACGGGGACGCAGAGGCACTTTGGGTGGATTGAAGTTAAGGAACCTGGCGAGAAAATCACGAACACCGCTTCGCCATTTTTCGGGCGGCAGGTCGCCCCTCTGGAAATATGTCATCTCGTGCGGATGCTGGGAAAGGTATGAGTAAATCGCTCGACCGATTTTTTTCAGCGGCGAATCCTCCGCCATCATTTCCTCCGGATAATTGTCCGTATCCGCCGAAAATTATAGCCCACGTGTGCAACTAACTCAACGACCGTCGGGACTGTTCGCGAAATCAACAAACGGGCGCACGGGATGCTTCCGCTCGTTGAATGGAGAAAGGAAGTCGCTGACAATGGAATTGAGTTGGCTTTTCGGACTTCTTTTTTCTATTATCTAATCAGTGAAAAGATTGGGAACTTTGCGCTTGTGCAGCGGTCGCGGTGTCGTTGCACGAATGTGACGGAATAACCTTGTCTTGAACGCAAGGAGCGAAGCGAAATGTTGGATGTCATAAAAAAGACGCTGAAGCGGCACAAGAAAGAATTAGAAGGCAGGTATGGCGTCAAACAGATTGGTGTTTTCGGCTCCTATGTCAGGGGCGAACAAAGGGGCGGAAGCGATTTGGATATTCTCGTTGAGTTCGAGCCGGACGCCGAAATGGATTTGATAAAATTCGTGGAGTTAGAGGAATATTTGTCGGAACTACTGGGTGTCAAGGTTGATTTGGTAACTAAATCAGCCCTGAAGCCCCGCATCGGCAAGCGAATCCTACAAGAGGTCGTTTATTTATGAAAAGGGAAGTTGTCGATTTTATCAATGACATCCTCGATGGCATGAATAAGTCGCCGAAGTTTCTCGGGTTGAGCGCACTTCCCGAAGGGCTGAGCAAGTTACGACAGCGGTGGTTTCCGGAAGGTTGCGTGGGAGCATTGGATGGAGCGGTTCAAGGGATATGTGTTGGATTTGGATGGGACGATTTATCGCGGTCCGTATCTGATGCCGGGGGCACGCGAGGTCGTCGCTGAGCTGAGAAAGCGCGGGTGCAAGATTGTTTTTCTGTCCAACAAAGCCATCCAAACGCGCGTTGACTATGCGGAGAAGCTAACGCGACTCGGCATTCCGGCGACGCCGGAGGATGTGATAAACTCATCGCTGGTCACGGTTGATTACCTTCGGCGCGAGCAGCCGGATGCGCGGCTTTACATCATCGGCGAGCCGCCGTTGATAAAGGAGGCGTTGAATGCGGGACTTCGGCTCGCTCGCCAACCGGAGGAGACGGACATCGTCGTGGTTTCCTTCGACAGGACATTCCACTACGGCAAGTTGCGGTTTGCCTACAACGCCATCATGAAGGGCGCGCGAATAATCGCGACCAATGCGGATAGAACCTGTCCTGTCGAGGGCGGCGAGGAACTCCCCGATGCGGCTTCCATAATCGCTGCCCTGAAGGCGCTGACTGACAAGGAACCCGAGCTTATCCTTGGCAAGCCGTCGCCGCGAGTGCTCGAAATGGCGACCAGTCGAATGGGATTGAAGCCGTCGGAATGTCTGATGGTCGGCGACAGGTTGGAGACGGATATCGTCATGGGCAAGGCGGCGGGCATGAAAACGGCTCTCGTTTTGACGGGCGTTACCCGTCGTGAGCAGCTCGAAGCATCCGATGTGAAGCCGGATTATGTCCTCGACAGCGTTGCGGAACTGATTGAGGGTGCGTGATTTCGCCGGCGCCTGTTTTTTGCGGGAGGGGTGTAATCCCTTCCCTACCCTGCTTCCGGCGGGGTCATCGCGAG
>QMSU01000212.1 GCA_003650975.1 Thermoplasmata archaeon | reverse complement strand
TCCTTTCTCTTTCGGTAACCCTCAGCCCGCACGATGTTTCCATGGATGACTTTTTTCGTGATTTCTTCTCCATGCTGCCGCTCCTCTTCTGGAAGAATGAAGTCGTCGATGTTTTTTCCCCGCAGCTCCTCAGCGGTGTAGCCAAACAGCTCAGAAAATGCCGGATTCACGTCCAGTACCCGGTGCTGTTCGTCCATGGATACCACCGCCTCTGGTGAGCTGTGGAATAGTGCCTGGAAGTAGGTTCTCTGTGTTCGCAGCTCTTCCTCCATCTTTTTTCTTTTTTCGATGTTCCTCACTATGACAAAACTCCCAATGATTTCATTGTTCCACACAATGGGGGTTGCGGTGAGCTCCACGGTGATGCGCCCGTCGTTTTCTCTTTCCAGCATCACCTCAAGCCCGGTAATTTTTTTTCCGGAGTAGATGCGGTTCCATTCCTCCTCGATGCGATCATGGAATTCCTCCGGTATGAAATGGGTGAGCGGCTTTCCCAGAACCTGCCTCTCCGGGCTATTCACCAGGGTTGTGAAATAGGTATTGGAATACTCAATACACCCCCTGGTGTCAAGGATGCAGATGCCGTCGCTTGCGGTTTCCGCAAGTATCCGGAAATCTATCTCTGCAGCGGTATCAACCGGCAATTTAAACCGTATGATTGCATAGAGAATCAGAAGAAAGGTGGCAAAATCGAATACGGACCCCACAGAAAACTGGGCAACGCCAAGCACATCCACCATGAGGTAATAGGAGAGGACGGAGAGAATGGCGTTTGCCGGGACGGCGAGGAGAATGTAGAATGTCTGCCTCCGCTTAATTCCCACGTTTTCCCTGTAGTACCGGTAGAGCAAAAAGACAGAGAGGATGGTGAGAAAAAACCCGATCCATGAATTTACTGCGAGCACCATCGGTTGGTACAGGGGTTCATATCCATATCCCCTGAACACCACACCGGTGACATACTCGCCTGCCACCAGCGCGACGAGAAGAAGCAGCGCCGGGGTATAGATGAACGGATGGTACTTTTTTTCAAAATATCCCGTGTAGGCTACGGTGAAATGGAAGATGGTGAAGGGAATGAAGATTAGCCCCACCGTCCCGAGTTCTGCCCATATGATGTTCCCCTCGGTGACGTTGGTGAGCACCGTTCCCGCATTCCACAGAAATCCTGTCAAAAAAATGAATATGAGGGGGAAAATGTAATCCTTTTTTGGTTTTATGAATAAAAGATATACGGCAATCGCAAAGAGAAATATTGATGCGATAATCGAGGGAAGTAAATATAGTTCCTGCATGCTTTACTCATTACAGATAGATGATATCTTATAAAAAATTTTATATTTTTCCAGGCACCCGAACATCTTTCTTAAACTATATAAAACAGTGCGGCATATGGAAGCGTTGATATCATGGCACAAAAGCAGCAATCGTCAATGGGATTCTTTCTTCTCCTCATGGTAGCATTTCTCATCATATTCGACCCGCGGATACGGGAGTCGCTGGGTGCCGCCGTGGGTGCGGTGTTCTTTCCGCTCTTCGGGTTCGGCTACCACTATCCGGTGCTCACCATATTCATCGCCGGCTCCATTGTCATTGCCATATCTGCGGTAATCCGGCACTTCACCATGGATTGGGTTGAGATGGCAAAGGCACAGGAGAGGACGGCAGCCTTCCAGAAAAAGTACCGGGAGGCAATGAAGAGCCAGAACAAGTACCAGATGAAGAAGATGCAGAAAATGCAGCAGGAGATGATGAAGGCACAGAGCGAGATTTCCGCAAAGCAAATGCGCATCATGCCCATCACCCTCCTCATATTCGTGCCCATATTCTCCTGGCTCTGGTCCTTTCTCATGGGGACATCGCACTACTATTTCGACACGCCGTGGAAATTCCACGTGAGCTTTTTTGACAGCCCCGTCCTGTTTCCCAACTGGATACTCCTCTACATGCTGCTCTCCATACCCCTCACGCAGGTGATACAGTACCTTCTCAGATTAAAATGGATACAACAGTCATTACAGTGAGCGGGCCACCCGGCAGCGGCACCACCACCGTTGCCCGCATGCTTGCGGAAAAAACGGAATTCCGGCATGTGAACATGGGGGATATCTTCAGGGAGCTTGCGGAAGAACACCGCATGGAGCTCAACCATTTTGAACGCTACTGCGAGGAGCACCCGGAGATTGACCGGGAAATCGATAAAAAGCAGGAGGAGATTCTCAGGAGGGGGGGTGTGGTGATGGAGGGGCGACTCTCCGGCTGGATTGCGCATCTCAGGGGCATCAGAGCCCTCAAGGTGTGGCTCGAGTGCGATGAGCAGGAGGCGGTACGGCGTATCATAGAGCGGGAGGGAGGCGAGGCGCCCGAAAGGAGAAAGGAGACCATGGAGCGGATGGAAAGCGAGCGGCGACGGTACCGGAAATTCTACGGCATAGATACGGAGGACCGTTCCATTTATGACCTGGTGATAGACACCACATCCATACCGCCGGAGAAGGTTGTGGAAACAATACTCCAGCATCTGAAGGCATAAGTTTTTAAATCTCCCGGTAATAATTTCTCATGGCCAAGGAATTCATTCTCCCAGAATTCATGCTGAAATATAAGGAAAAAAAGGGCATGGAAGAGGAATATTTTGGAGGATACGAGGAATATCTGAAGGAAAAGAGCTGGGAAAAGCGTTCCCAGGAAACCGTAAAGGAGATAGAGCGGGCCATCGATGAGGGGCTGGAAAAGGCTCCGTCACCGGCAAAGGAAGAGAAGAAGAAGGAAGAGAACGTGCAGCGGGAAATCATCTATTCCAGCAAAAGGGGTTATATCGTCAAACTCACCTGCAGGGAGGGAGAGGAAACAAACGTGTCCTACTACCTCGTCACCAAGATAGAGGACATAGAGGAGGCCATAGACCGTATTTCCTCATATCGGCCAATCATCGAGGAAGGCGAAGAAGAAAAACTGTTCGGGAAATAAAAAAGGAAAAGAAGGGATTTTTCCATGGCCGGGCTCCATGCTCATTCTTCATTCATAGGAAAAAAGAGATTGAGAAAGAGTTGCCATACCATCATTCTTTCATTTTTAAAAAGAAGGAGAAAGAGGGGCGGATTGCACATCTTGTGATGGGAACTGCCTTTTCCATACCCCCCATCACTTTTTCACTGTAACACATTTATACATCATTCATATTTCCACACCATGTCCACCATCATCGAGAAGATATTTGCCGCCCATAGCACTGATAGGGTTGCTGCGGGAGAAACCATATGGCTGGATATTGATGTGCGCACCGCACGGGATTTTGGGGGGCCCAACGTGGTGAAAC
>QMSU01000211.1 GCA_003650975.1 Thermoplasmata archaeon | reverse complement strand
TCCTCCATGACCATGGATATTGATTACACGAAAGAATTATTCAGAAGGATACGCCATGCAGGAAAGAGGTTTGCATGTTTTGGAAACGCAGCGGTGCTCGCCAGAGATGACGACCTTCTCGAAATTGCCCATGAGGCAGGGTGCGTGGCATGGGCTGTGGGTTTCGAGAGCGTATCCCAGCACGCCATGGATAGCATCGGCAAAAAATCCAACAAGGTGGAGGAGTACGGTATGGTGGTGAAGAAGGTGAATGAGCACGGGATGGCTCTTGTCGGCTCCTTTGTCTTTGGCTTCGATGATGATACACCGGATATTTTTGACACCACCAGGAACCTGGTGTATAAATGGAATATGGACTCCATAGCGGTGAACATACTCACGCCCCTTCCCGGCACACCGCTCTTCAATTCCATGGAGAAGGAGGGGAGACTCATCACGAAGGACTGGAGCAAGTACGATCTGTATCACGTGGTTCACAGACCGGCGATTCTCACTCCTGATGAGATTTATGAGGGGGTTGAACATCTGGTGGCAGAATTCTTTTCAGCGGGCGAAATAATGAAAAGATTGCTGGGGAAACATTTTGATTTCGTGACAAGGTCTGCACTCGCATATCATCTATGTTCTTCAAAATTGGGATATCGCCTTCTCCTCCAGCACGGGTAAGGAAATATAAATAATACGGGGATATACATCCATGGAAGGGAAGCCCATGGTGTATTTCAAATCGGCATCCACGCCCCATGCAAAGGATGCTCTTCACGTTTCCGTTGAAAAACTCATGGAAAAAACGAATGTGGTTGAAAAAGGGGATGTGGTGGCGGTGAAACTTCACATGGGAGAGCTTGGCAACACCGGGTACATACGCCCCATTCTGGTGAGAAAGGTGGTGGATTTCATAAAGGCAAAGGGTGGGATTCCATTCCTCACAGATACCACCACCCTTTACGGGGGAAGAAGGGGAAACGCCGTGGATTATCTCCGCACTGCCGCCATAAACGGTTTCAGTATCGCATCCATGGGATGCCCTGTCATCATTGCGGACGGATTGAGAGGAACGGATGAAACCATGATGCATATCGACGGGCATGACATCGCCGTGGCAACATCCATCGCAGAGGCAGATTCCATGGTGGTGCTGAGCCATTTCAAGGGACACGGCATGGCGGGATTTGGCGGGGCCATAAAGAACCTTGGCATGGGGTGTACAAGCAAGCGGGGAAAAATGTGGCAACATTCCGCAAGCAAGCCAGAATATGATGCGGAGAACTGCATACTGTGCAGGAAATGCATCGAGTTCTGCCCGGCAGATGCCATCACGGAGGAAGAGGGGCATATTCTCATCAATTACGAGCGGTGCTGGGGATGTGGCGCGTGCACGGTACTCTGTGACCAGGGATGCTTTTCACTCCCGTCGCAGTGGATCCAGAAATTTCAGAAACGGGTGGCCGTGGCGGCAAAGGCAGCGCTGCAGGCAGTGGATGGAAGGGCATCCTTCATGAATGTGCTGATGGACATCACCCCCCGGTGTGACTGCTGTTCCTTTGCCGGAAAACCGATGCTGGAGGATATCGGCATACTCGCATCCCGTGACGCCGTGGCCATAGATACGGCATCGTATGAACTGGTATGTGATGCTGCAGGAAAGGATGTATTCCATGAAGTTCATGGGATATACGGCATGGTCCAGGTTGAAGAAGCGGAAAAATTGGGAATCGGTACCGGGGAATATGTGCTGGAATCGGTGTGAGATTATCCAATCTTCAGGTTCACCACAAAGATATCTGTAATAAATTCTCGCTCATTCCCTGCATTGTCACGGACGACGACCTTTATTTCATGGGAAAGAATGGAAAACTCATCCCACTCGTACGTGAATGGTGGCGAGGTGGCATTGCCCTTGTACTCACCGTCGATGTAAAATTCCACTTCTCGTATGCCGGAAAGAGCATCGCTGCACTCAGCCTCTATGATGACCCCGCCAATGACGATGGTGCCCTCCATGGTGATGATCTTTCGATTGAAGAGATAGAGCCCGTTGTACGGGGAGACAGTGAGCTCAGGAGCCGTGTCATCCACCCACAGTTCCACCACATGAAGGGTTTCCGCATTTCCCGCCTGATCGGTTGCGAAGTACTCCAGAATGTGTTTTCCCTCATGAATAATTAAATCCTCTGTGTATTCTGCGTATGTTCCTCCGTCAACCCGGTAGTAGAGCGTGCTGAATCCCGATACATTGTCTGAGGGTGTGAGCCCCACATACACAGGTCCGCGGTACCATCCATTGGTGGCATTCTTCGAAATATAGCACTCGGTGGAGGGGTCTTCCCTGTCAATTTTTATTTCAACTGTTTTCGTATCCTCTATGTTGAGCATGGTATCCACAGAGTAATATCTGATGGTGTATGAACCGCTCTCGGAAAGAGAAAAGGGAGAGGTATATGTTTTCCATCCCTGATTGTTCACCTTGTAGTAGGTGGTCTTCACCCCAGAGGCGTTATCATATGCGTCCAGCTGGATTTGCACACTGCTCACATACCATCCATTCTTTCCATTGGGCAGCAGGGGTGTGAGCGTGTAATTGGTAAACGGAGGTTCCAGATCCACCATCCTGCATGTTGAATTGCTCTTTCCATCATTATCGGTGACGGTCAAACACACGGTGTATGCGCCCTCTTCACCATAGGTATAACTCACAATCATCCCGTATCCCACATCCCGTTCACCGAAGTTCCAGGTATAGTTGACAATGGTGCCATCCGGATCATAGGAGGCACTCGCGTTGAACGTCACGGTGGTGCCATCCACCTCATAGGTGAAGTTGGCCACCGGTGCTTCAGTCACCACCACATGCGTTTCGGTTGAATTGATTGCTCCATCATCATCCCTTACAATGAGTGTCACCAGGTAATCTCCCTTCATCAGGTACGAATGATTGACTACCACTCCGTATGAGATGTTTCCGTCGCCAAGATACCAGGTATAATTCACCAGCGTGCCGTCCATATCATAGGAGGCATGGGCGTCAAAGATAACCGTCGCATTGGGTGGCGGTATGTCTGGGGTGTGGTTACACAATGCCACCGGTGCCCTGTTATTGATGAAAGTGATTTCGAAGTACTCTCCCGACACGCCGCCATCTTCATCTTGGGCCCGTGCGTACATCCTGAGCATATGGTTTTTCTGCGGGAGCTGCACCAGAATATCATTATCAGTCGACCAGTCCTGAATGAGCGTGGCTGCAGTCTCATCATAAAACTTATAGTAATAGGTGATGGTGTCGCCTGCCACATCGGTGGAACCGGACGCAGTGGCGGTGAG
>QMSU01000210.1 GCA_003650975.1 Thermoplasmata archaeon | reverse complement strand
GTTGTACGAAACAGTAAAATTGATCTCGTCACCAACACAGATGACCACGACGGTTTCATTATTCTTTGGTATCTGTGGATGCCGGGACCAGTTGATGGAGAGGATGGTATCCGGCGGTGGGATGTTATTCACGGTGATGTTTCTCTGTACCACGGATGAATAGTTCACCCCATCATATGCACGTGCATAGATGGTGTGGTTCCCGTCGCTTGTTTCTGTGGTGTTCCACACGTATGTCCATTGGGTGGTTCCGGAGGCATCGGACCAGTTGCCATCATCTATTTTCACCTCCACCTTCTGCAGTGTTTCATTGCCATTCTCATCATATGCAGTCCCCTGAACGGTGATGACACCGGAGAGGAGAACCCCTTCATTGGGATATGTAATGGCGACCACCGGTGGGGAGTTTGCAATGAAATGGGCCGTAATGCTCTTATTCGCATCCATCGTGAGAGAGTCTGGATTATCACTTCCTGTGATGTCCCCGCTCCAGTGGCTGAAGAGATAGCCGGGGTCGGGGTGGGCGGTGACGGTCACCACCGTTCCCACCGAATAGGTTCCCCCTGATGGATTGAATGTGACACTGCCAGTGCCCGAAGGTTCAACATCTGCAGTGAGCGAATACTGGATGAGAGAGAAATGCCCGGAAATCACCTTATCACGGTCCATCACCACGAGGAGAGGATTCTCGCTGCCAGATGCATCCCCTGACCAGTAATCAAAGAGGTAAGTGGGTGCGGGTATGGCCAGCACCGACACGGTGGTGCCTTCAATGTAGGTCCCTCCCGGTGGGTCCAGCACAAAGGTGCCGGAGTCCCGCGGCGTCTCAGATACCCTGAGAGTATAATTGGTGGGTTGCCTGGTGGTGAAACTCCATGTATCGGACTGGTTGGTGCAGTTGCCGTCGGATGCGATGGCATACCAGGAATAGGTGGTGGAGTAGGTGAGGTTATTCCATGAGATGGTAGCAATGCTTCCCGAGGGAACACCGGTATCAACATCTATCAGCGAATCATCTGAAGCATCATAAAAATACACATCCATCACATCATCATTGGGGTCAGATACATGCACACTGAGTATCGGCGAAAGTGATACATCCGTTGCTCCATCAGAGGGAAACGGGCCCCATGGTTTCTCAGGACACATGGGTGCCAGCAGAGTGATATTCAGCCAGTCCCCATGAATACTCCCATAAGTTGTGAGAACCGTTGAATTGTAGCCATAATACTCATTATAGTATGCCTCCACAAGAATCGTGTCGCCAAGAGTCCAGTCAATGTTCGCCAAATCAGTTCCATACCATCCGCCGCCCGTTTCCAGATATGGAGAGGTTTGTCCATTTGCCAGGTTCGTGAAGGTCAGGGTTGCTCCCTCCTGTGGTTGTCCGTTCCGTGAGACATACACCCAGATGGTGTAATGGCTCCCTTCAGAATCAACATATACAGGAGTAAACGAAAGAAGAAGAATGAATATGACAACGAGGAGGGCGCTTTTTCTCATCTGTTACATATACGATATCTTTTTTTAAATATTGCGAGCATACTGATAACGATTGCAATCACATAGGGAAGGGGTGGATCGGGGATGCTGCTTCCCCCCGTATCATTTTTTTCTCCGGTATTGTTCCCTGCATCTCCCGTTACCGTCAGGTGCATGGTGGCACTTTTGCTGAATGTCTGGCAATACACGGTGAGCATGACCGTATAGTTCCCGGGGTTTTCGTACACGTGAACAGGATTCTGCTCGTAGCTTTTGGTGCCGTCGCCGAAATCCCATGTCCAGTTGGTGATTGCACCTGCGGAATGGTCCGTAAACGATACATTCTCACCGGGGCGGGGATTCTCGGGGGTGAAATTGAAATTGACGGTGAGCGGAAGGGAGAGCGTGATGTTTGCCATCACCGGCTGATGCGCCACCGTTTCCGTGGTGATAACAAAGGAGGTTTCCCCCTCAAGGCACGAGTAGGTACCCGTTCCATGCGCCACCAGTCTGATGGTGTCGCCCAGCTCCCACTGATAAACAGGTCCTCCAAAGGTGACCACATAAATGCCGTCCCTCCAAGTGGTTTCCGTAAGCACATCACCCGAGCGCATATTCTTCGCTTCCACCTCCACATCGGAGAGTCCCACGCCGTCGAAGGTGACATACCCTATGATCACAAAGGGACTGGTGTCGGCGCTCACGTGAAAGGGAACGGCAATAAGTGCGCCCATTGCCACAATGGATATGACAACTATTTTACTGTATGACATAATATCCCTCTTTTCCATCTGATGATTTCAAAAAGATGGCAGTATTTATAAACCTTCGCATGTAAAATGTTTTGCACCATCAGGATGCCAATGAAATGATGAACATTTCCGGGTCGTTTTCATGAGTACTGGAGACGGAGACACCCTGAAAGGCATGCCATCCATTTCAGGAGAACTGCACCATAGTATCATTACCCTTTGTGCCTGTGAATGACCAGGCGGATGCGCGTAGTATCCTCTCCGCCATGTGATTCCTCAAAACCAAAAGAGAAAATTAAAAATGGGAAAAAGGGAAGATTACGGCGGCGGCAGTGTGAGGAAATCCCTGCCGCCAATCCAGGATATGGGGGTCACTGAATGGGATTCGCTGTATCTGAAGATAAACACTGCCTCGCCAATGGTGATATTGAATGGTTCGATGGGGCTGCCTATGAAGTATTCCGGAGGATACCACTGCCCGGTGGCATTGTAGTTTCCTACCTTTATGCAGTCGGTGATGTTCTCACCGAGCTGTTCTGCCGTGGTATTCTCCAGATTGGGCCATCCAATCATATTATAGCCGATGTAGAGTGTCAGGTTTATCTCATCATATTCAATGAGACATCCCTCGATGTACAGATTTTCCAGCGTTTCGGTGACATACACGTTCAGACCCTCGCCATATGCAAGCGGGAAATCGGTTTCTGTGATGTGCCCGATGCCGGGAATGTACACGTGGGTCTTGTACTGCTGGAGTATTGGATCCCAGTGTGCAACCATGGTACAGGTGTCCGGGGAGAATCCGTTGATGTAGTCGATGAGGTCACTCGCATTGACAATGCCGGGGTGTTTGACCGGGACACAGAAGTAATTCCATCCCTTCAATGCCGTGGCATTGTAATACAGATTGAAGGTGTGGTTGTAGGACACTGAGAGCAGTGCCTTCGGTTCAGTGGTTTCATTGGGTGGGTATGGTGTTTCACGCTGCAGAAGGTTGTCAATGGCGGAGACATAGAACTGGTAGTAGCCTGAACCATTGGGTGCGGTGAACTGCCACTGCCATGGTGCCCCGTCTTCATCGGTACCCAC
>QMSU01000209.1 GCA_003650975.1 Thermoplasmata archaeon | reverse complement strand
CCCGGTTCAGCAGCTCCACCCTCATGCATACATCATAGTATACCGGCGGAAGCTGCCCCTCCTTGCCCACCACCTTTCCTGCAAGGGTATCGGCCTTGGTGAGCGATGGGTCAAGGTACGTTCCTATGCTCAAAAGGCCACCTGGTCCCGCCTTCTTCACCTGTTTCCCTCCGGTAAAAATTGACGAGATTTCGGAGAACAGTGGTTCGTATTTTGCCTTCCCGTGCTCCTCAATCTTTGTCCCCGGTCTGATTTCAATGGTATCCCCCACCTCAAGGACACCCTGCTTCAGTGAACCGCCTATCACGCCCCCCATTATATCCGCAGGGAGAGTACCCGGTTTGTTGATATCAAAGCTTCGTGCGGTGTACATGAGCGGAGGCTTCTTGATATCTCTTTCCGGCGTGGGTATGTACTCCTCTATGGCCATGATGAGTGTGTCCAGGTTCACCTCATGGTGAGCGGAGACGGGAATAACCGGTGAGTCTTCCGCGCAGGTGCCCTCTATGAACGAGAGAATCTGCTCATGGTTTCTTGCCGCCTCTTCATTGCTCACCAGATCAACCTTATTCTGCACAATAACAATATTTTTTGCCCCCACGATATCAAGTGCCATTAAATGCTCCTCTGTCTGCGGCTGGGGACAGGGTTCATTTGCCGCAATGAGAAGAAGCGCCCCGTCCATGATGGCAGCACCTGAGATAACCACCGCCATCAGAGTTTCGTGTCCCGGGGCGTCAACAAAGGAAACCTTTCTGAGCAATTCCGTTTTTCCGCCACAGTGAGGACACACGGGTTTGTTGGAGTAGCATATGGGCTCGGGACACTCGGGGCATTTATAAAAGGATGCATCGGCATATCCAAGCTTGATGGAGATGCCGCGCTTTAGCTCCTCTGAATGCTCATCGGTCCACTTGCCGGTGAGTGCCTGCGTTAAGGTGGTTTTGCCATGGTCAACATGACCCACCATGCCAATATTTATTTCAGGCTGACTCATTCTCCTCCAGTTTTCCCGCCGCCTTGAGCAATTCCCCTATGGGTTTTGCCCCCTTCTTCACCACTTTCATATTGATACGGGCTATATTTAAGCTTATGGTGTTTCCACATACGGTAATTCGCTTTCTCACCCCTCTGTCCTTCGGTTTGAATCCCGGACTTCGTGCCGTCAGTATTTTTTTTCGGGTAATGCCCGGAACATCCTTTCTCATGATAAATCCATCTTTGTCCGTTCCGCCTGTAATCTGCAGTGTATAGCCGGGCAGTGAAACAAAGATGCCATCAACCTCGTCTCCTATCTTCTTTCCTATGAGGGAATTTGCGTGATGACCATCCACCACTACCTGCCAGCTCTGTGCTCCATCGCTCACGACTACCTTAAATTCTGCCATGTCAATCAATCCGTCAATGGAAAGTGCTTTTAATATTTTTGGTTATGAACAAGAGAGTATCTCTCCATTTTGACCGGATGTGCGTGGATGGGGAAATCAATATCGCTACCTGAAAGCAATAGCACACATTTCCTTCTCCCAACAAATGTACCCGCTTTCCACTGCCACCGCATGATTTCCGAAAGACTTAAATACAAATTTTCGTTTTGATAGCAATATGCTATCAAACAAGCCCTGTGGTATTATATTCGTGGTGGAAGATGATGAATTCATACAGGACTTGATGAAACGGTATCTCTCTTCCCTCGACGTTGAAATCTTTTTCGCCGCCGATGGCATTGAGGCGGTAAAAAAATACATACGGCTGCTTGAAAGCAACAAGCGACCCGATATTGTGATAATGGATATCAACCTCCCGGGAAAGGATGGCATCGAGGTTACAAAGGACATTCTGTTTATTGACCCAGATGCTGTCATTTACGGTTTTACCGCATTTTACGGTACCGATAAGGCAGAGAAATTGAAGGATGCCGGTGCACGGAAGATTATTCCCCGCTCCGTGGGATTTGCTACATTCAGGAAAATAATAGAGGATGCGCTGGCAGAGCAGGTGGTCATGCAGTAGCCTGCAAAGGGTGCTATGTTTTTTCAAGCCAGAGTTTGTCTTCATTGCACAGCGGGCATATGAGTGTTTGCGGCCGGGATGCAATTCCCAGATAGCTTGAGTAATCCTCCTTTATTTCCTCTCCTTCCAGGGGAATGGTGATGATGCTTGCAATGCAGGTTTTGCAAAAATAGGCACGGCATCTGGGACAGTAATAAAAGATATCAGTGGTACTGGGGCTCAGCATAACCTGGCATAGGGCGCATGCTTCACTCACTTTCCCGGACATTTTCACCTCACATGATAACATCATGCATGTATTTATATACATTGCGATGAATGTGAAAAATTTAGAAATGTTCATAAAGGATGGCATGATTGAAATAACAGCGCTGTCCCCATAACCTTCAAATCCATAAAACCACCTTTTTCCGGGGATGGCCCCTCTCCAATAAATTATAAAAGCACCCTCGCATTACACGCCCATGAAATTGATGGAACATGCCGGCAAGGAGATGTTCAAAAAATACGGCATTCCCGTACCGGAGGGCCGTGTTGTGGAACGAAAGGAGGAGCTTGGTGCCATCACCATACCGTTTCCATGGGTCATGAAATCCCAGGTACTCGTGGGAGGGAGGGGAAAGGCTGGCGGCATCAAATTTGCCAGCACCATGGAAGAGGCTGAAAAGATATTCGACACACTCATGGGAATGGAAATCAGGGGAGAACGGGTCAAAAGAATTCTGGTGGAGGAGAAACTTGATATCGAAAAGGAGTACTATCTCAGTTTTTTTCTTGACCGCAGCAGCAGGCAGTACCTCATGATGTTTTCGTATGAGGGAGGTGTGGATATAGAGTCGATGGCAGAGAAAATACTGAAAACTCACGTCAATCCGCTTGCGGGGCTGCAGGCGTACCACCTGCGGCGGCTACCGAAGGAGGTGCGTGACATCGCACAGCGGCTGTTCCATGTGTTTGTTGACAACGACTGCGAGCTGGTGGAAATCAATCCCCTGGTCATTGCCGGCGGAAGGGCGGTGGCAGCAGATTCAAAGGTGCTGATTGACAACAATGCACTTTACCGGCATCCTGAAATCCCCAGGGAGGACACCGAACTGACGGCGCTTGAACGGGAGGCCCGCGAGAAGGGGATTGCCTTCGTGCAGCTGGACGGGACCATTGGTGTGATTGCCAATGGCGCGGGGCTCACCATGGCCACCCTCGATGCGCTCAACGAATTCGGCGGGCGGGGCGGTGTATTTCTCGATCTGGGAGGCACCGACGACCCCGCCAGGGTGCGGGAGGCATTCGAGCTCATGATAAAGGCGCATCCAAAGGTCAT
>QMSU01000208.1 GCA_003650975.1 Thermoplasmata archaeon | reverse complement strand
CAAAAAGAATTCTCTTTATGGTTTTGCCACATTCGGATATAAAGACTTCTTATTCCTCGATTTAACAGGAAGAAACGACTGGTCGTCAACACTTCCACCAACAAGTTGGTCTTATTTCTATCCATCGGCTGGTTTAACCTGGGTTATTACCGATATGTTAGACAACTCACCAAGTTGGTTGTCGTTTGCTAAATTAAGAGCATCGTATGCAGTTGTAGGTAATGCAGCCGGTTGGGCACAACTCGACCTTAACTATTACTTTAGTTCAGGTGGTAACAATGGTTATGCAAATGTTTCGAGTACTCAACCAGCTTCAGATTTACAACCAGAGAAGACAAACTCGCAGGAGTATGGTGCCGATGTACGCTTATTTGGTAATCGTCTTGGTTTAGATTTTACATATTATAAAACCAATACAATTAACCAGTTACTTCGTATTCCTGTACCGGTTGCTTCTGGTTTCAGAAATAAGTACATTAATGCTGGAGATATGCAAAACAAAGGTATTGAGTTCACTGTGAATTTAAAAGCTGTTGAGATGCAAAACTTCTCGTGGGATGTTTCTTTAAACTATGCTCGTAACGAAAATACAGCAATTAAAATTACCGACGAATTGGATGAATATACAGTTCGTGGACGTTCGTGGATGACAACAATTAAAATTGTTGAAGGCGAACCAATGGGACAAATTTACACAAAAGGTTTCCTTAGAAGTGATGCAGGAGAAATTCTTGTAAACGGCGAAACTGGTTTACCAATGGTTACTCCCGGACAAACTGTTCCGATGGGTAATAAGAATCCTGACTGGATGGGTGGTTTAACCAACTCGTTTAAATACAAAGACTTATCGTTGAGTATAGTATTGGATGCCAGATTTGGTGGAAAAATCTTCTCATTTACCGAAGCAAACCTTGCTTCAGACGGTATGTCGGATTATACTGCTATTGGACGTGACGGAATGGTTGTTGAAGGTGTTGTGCCAACTTATGATGATGATGGAAATATAACAAGCACTACTCCAAATACCAAACAAGTAACTGCCGAAGCTTATTGGCAATCGCTGGGTGGTAGAAATACTCCAACAGGAGAACCTTTCGGATACGATGCATCGTATGTTCGATTAAGAGAAGTTGTTCTTAGCTATCCTATTAGATTTGCAGCTGACAGCCCAATTAGATCTATTCAGATTTCGGCTTATGGAAGGAATCTTGGATTCTTGTACAATGCTGCTGAGATTGTTGATCCGGGAATGAACGTTGGTACTGGAAATATTCAGGGTATGGAAGGATTTGGAATTCCAACTACCAAGCAGTATGGTTTCAACCTGAAATTTAGATTTTAATCGAAATTATTAAAAAGATATGAAAATGAAAATAAAAATGAAGTCAATATTTAATTTCTTGTTAGCTGCTATAATAGTATCCGTACTGGTTAGTAGCTGTACAGATGATTTTGAAGAAATAAATACCAATACGAGGGTATTATCGCAACTCGACAAGGCTACTATTGGTAATGTATTTGCACGTACTCAGTACCGTGGAATGTTATACAGAAACTACCAGATTTTTAACAACCTGTTTGCTGATAACTATGCGCAGTACACCTCTGTTATTCAAACTAAATTTCCATCTGACCGATACACAGTTGTTGGAGGTTGGGTTAATTCAGACTGGAGTTCGTTCTATGCAAATGGAGCAAATAACCTTGCCATTGTTTTAGAATTAACCACTCCTGCAGAGAATGAAGGAATGGAAGCACACCACGCAATTGCACAAATTGAAAAAGTACTCTACTACCAGCAAATGACAGACTACTGGGGACCAATTCCTTATTCAGAAGTTGGATTAGGTGGAAAATCAGTTGCTTATGATAGCCAGGAGAGTATTTATAATGATTTTTTCTTGCTGCTTGACTCAGCCATTACAACTTTAAATGCAAATAAAGGTGGTAATGCATTTGGTTCTCATGACCAGATTTTTGGTGGAGACATCGATAGTTGGATTAAATTAGGTAACTCGGTTAGACTGAGATGTGCCCTGCGTATTTCTGATGCAAATCCTGGCAAAGCAAAAACAGAAGCTGAAAAAGCAATTGCCGGAGGTGTTATGGCTGCAACCAGTGATGATGCAATTTTCCATGTTACACCCGACTCATACAACCTGCTTAACCGTATGGTACCATGGAATGAGTTCCGTATGAGTGCTACCATGGAAAGTGTATTAAAAGGATATGAAGACCCACGTATGCCAGAATTCTTTGGTGCAACAGAAAATAGTATTGAAGCTGGTGGCGAATTGGAATGGCATGGTCTAAGAAACGGTTATAGTATTTCTGATCTCGGTATTATTGCTGAAATTCAACCAAAAGCTACTTCCAGATATGGTGAAAGATGGCAGGATCCAAACGAACGCGGATCTAACAACATTGAAGTTATGCTCTCTTCTGAATCGTATTTCCTACGTGCTGAAGGCGTTCTTAAAGGATGGAACATGGGTGGTAATGCAAAAGATTTATACGAAGAAGGAATCAAACAATCACTACAGTTTTGGGTTTCCGGAATTGCTGATGCTGATATTAATGCCTATATAAGCAGTACTAATACTCCTGCAACAACTTTCGATGTGGGAGCTGATATTGTGTTCGATACTCCGATTGCCTGGAGTGGCGATAAAAATGTTCAGTTGGAGCAAGTTGCACGTCAGAAATGGCTAGCACTATTCCCAAATGGAGTTGAAGCATGGGCCGATGTTAGAAGAGCTGAACGTCCGATGCGTTACGATATCATGGTTTCTGAAAATCCTTTCCTTAAAACCAATGAGCTTATTCGTAGAACTCCATTTGTTAGTGGCGAATACGAAACTAATGCTGATGGTGTTCAAACAGGTCTTGATTTACTTGGAGGACCAGATAATGCTGCTACCAAATTATGGTGGGATAAATAATAAGAAAATTTTGTAATTATAAAAAAAGACAGGTTTTATACCTGTCTTTTTTTTTGCCCAATCTTCCATTAATTTATTAGTTTTGTTTTCCATTTTTTATTAATAATTAGTTCTGCTTTTATGATATTAACAAGACATAATTTAAGACATATAATTATACTCTGTTTAATAACTCTTATTTTTTCCTGTTCTAACAAAAGAAACCAGCAGTTTACAAAGCTTTCTCATAAAAAGACGGGGATAAAATTTAGAAATACAATTAAAGAAACAGAAACTTTTAATCATCTTAAATATAGCTATTTGTACAACGGAGGTGGTGTTGCTGTTGGCGATATAAATAACGATGGACTACCTGATATTTTTTTCTCGGGAAATCTGGCTAAAAGCCGACTT
>QMSU01000207.1 GCA_003650975.1 Thermoplasmata archaeon | reverse complement strand
TTCGTAAAGGAGGGAGTGGGTGATTTTGCCGTCATGTCCAACTATCCCAAGGAGCTGTGGCATACCAGATGGTTGAAGAAGACCATCATCGCATCGAACTTCGACCGTGTGTATGAGGGGATGGTGAAACGGTGGCAGACGGTGAGGCTCGGTGCCCTCTCCGGTATAAAGGTGACAAAAATCGGCAATGAGTGGATTGTGGCAAAACCGGTTCCCGTGGGGGAGAAGGTGGAAATAGACAAGGGGAAGGGCGCAAAGGTTGGAGATTTTTATGTGCATGTGGATGAAATCAATGGAAACAATGCGAGAATAAAGGTGTACTATGAATACAATGCATGGGAACAGAAAATAACCGACCGGCTGAAGGAGAAATATGGAAGAATCACGGTCACAGACTTGATGAACCTCTCGCGTCTTCATTCCGGTGATCTGGAAGGATTGAGGGGAATGTGTGAGGGGGAAAAGAAGGCAACAATGATTTTCAGGATACCGTGCCATGACGGGGTGAGCATGGGGTGGTTTGCACCGGACCAGTGCGCATCGATTTTTGTTCCCGTCCACATCTGTGACACCGAAATCTACGAGGCGTACACCAGCGGTGAGGCTGCCGACATTGCCATCAGTCTCCTCATGAAATTCGGGCACGGAAAACTCAATGTCACCACCATGGAACGGGTGCTGGTAAAGGAAAACGAACGCATGGAGGACATTGCGCTGGGGCGCATGTCGCAGGCAGCCGATATACTGACGCTGGTGGATGTGGAAATGCAGAAACAGGCCATACTGATGCAGAAACTGTATCTGAATGTGGAGGGCGAGGAACTGGAAGAACTGAACCATATATGGTCCATCGATTATTACGAAACGGTGTGCAACATCGAGCACAACATAAGCAGATTCGGCGACTATGGGCAGGAGCAGCTGGCAGCCATGGCACTCAGCATGGGAAGGGCACGGGCAGGCGTGAAAAGCATGGTGAATGGAAGCAATGCATTGAAGGATTACAACAGGGCAGAAGCTCTCATCTCCGAAGGGCATTACCGCGAGGGAATCACCGTTATCAAACACATATTTGAGGACACTGACAGAAGTCTTTTTGGCGTGACACATGAAAAGGAGCAGGACCTCAGTGAATGGGCCATTCTTCTCGGCTCTGCGATGGTGATTATGGCCATCATCGGCGTACTTTTCTGGAGAAGCAAAAGGTAGGGACGCCTCTCCTCCTATGGATTGATTATCACTTCACTTTCCGTACCACATCGAGCACGGTGCCATCCCGGTATTCCACGATGGCAATAATATCATCGGTGCATTGTGGCGATTCCGGTTTTCCCACCAGACGGCTCGCCTTTTTGTACAGTTCCTCTATCTCGACAATTTCCATCTTTCCCTTCACCGCTTCAATGAGGTCATCCCGTGCCGGATTCACCGCTATTCCCGCATCGGTTGCCACCACGTCAACCGCCTCGCCTGGGGTGGAAATGGTGGTCACCTCCTCCCGTATAACAGGCACCCGTCCGCGAAGCAGCGGTGCAGTCACCACCGTCACGTCGCTGCTGGCGGCTGCATCCTGGTGTCCTCCAATACCGTGCAGCAGCAGGCCGTCCGAGTGGGTATTGACATTCACATTGAAGTTGAGGTCGATTTCGGTGGCGCCGAGGAAACAGGCATGCTGCCGGTTCACCACGCATCCGCAGGTATGGGGATCTCCGAATTCTATGTGCGATACCTCCACGTGGTCGGGGTTTCTGGCAATGGATTCCACCGCCTTCAAATCGAAACTCTGGCCGTCCAGAATCTTTTTGATGGTGCCGTCCTCCAGCATGTCCACCACAAACCCTGTGATACCACCCATGACAAAATCGCCCACCATCCCGTTCTTCTTCATGTACTCGTGGATGAATTTTGTCACCGCGAGGCTGATGCCCCCGGCACCTGCCTGAAACGAGAAGCCATCCTCAAGCACGCCCGCTTTGTCCAGAAATTTCACCACGTTTCTTGCAATGGTGAGGCGGGAGGGACTCTTTGTGATGCGCATGGTGCCCGTCTGAATGCCGGAAGGATCGCCGATGCTTTCCACCTCAACCACATAATCGACCCATATCTGTGAGATGGTGGTGGGGGAAACGGGATAGGGCTGCAGGTTGTCGGTGATGACCACCACATGATCCGCATGCAGGGAATCGGCCACGGCAAATCCCATGGCGCCAAATGCTGATTGGCCGAGCATCCCGTTGCAGTTGCCATACTCATCTGCCATGGAGGCGGCAAGAAATGCAACATCCACATGGAGGTCGCCGCTTCGCACCGCCCGTGCTCTTCCTCCGTGACTGCGAATCATGACAGGCTCCTCCAGACCATTGCGGGAAACGTATTCTCCGACGGGACCGTTCAGACTGCCCTCTATGGAAGAGACAACTCCCTTCTTTATGTGCTCTATCAATGGCTCGTGCACGGGGAAAAGGGCGGTGGGCGCAAGTTTGATGTGTTTGATGCCCATGCGGGCAATCTCATCAACCACCATATTCACCACGGCGTCGCCATTTCTCATATGGTGGTGGAAGGAAATGGTCATGCCGTCCTGGAGGCCTGTTTTTTTGATGGCCTCTTTTATGGAGGGCAGTATCTTTGTTTCACCGGGAAATACCGCCTTGAGTGGTTTTGCATAGTATCTCCCCTTCGGTTTGAATGAAAACAGACCCTTATATGGTTTGAGCTTCCTTCCGGAAATCTCCTCTGGAATCTCTCTTCCCGCTGCATTGAGCATGAAGGGAAATACAAAGGGATTTATTAAGATATTGTGAGTTGTGAACATGTTTTTACCATGAGAAACCCAATTAAACTGGCACAAGTTTTAAATCCATTTTTCTTTTATTTCTGAGGAAAATGAAGAAAATGGCAGTATTATCACTGTGCATTTTTGTGATTGCAATGTTTCTTATTTCAGGTACTGATCCGATATCGGGCAACATCACCGATACGCATGACTATTATGAAAAGAAGGAAATGATAAACTCTCTGCAATGCAGGCATGGCTTCCGTGATACTCCCGTTTTCAGAATCCTGCAACATCTCACATCTCTGGACAACATCGATCAGAGTCAGGAACAGAACGATGGCTATTATGAAATCAAAGAAGAAACATGGTGCGCTCAGTCATTTATTCCCCAAACATATGGTAAACTCACCCATGTTGAGATTTATATGAAAAAACAGATGAGAAGCATGTTCCTACCATTTTTGTTTAAAAGAATGAATGACTGGTGGAATCAGAATTTAGGCAATATCACTCTTTCTATTTATGACACCCTTTCCATAAAAAATAAAGAGCCACT
>QMSU01000206.1 GCA_003650975.1 Thermoplasmata archaeon | reverse complement strand
CAGCACATCATGCATTTCTGCAGAATATTCCCTACTTTTTGAACATATCACTGCGTCAGATACCTCATTGCATGCCGTGGGGGGTGGCTGGCTTGAGGAGCGGGACGGGATAAAAATCCTCCACCTCACGGGTTCCCATTATGAGATGGGGTATCAGCATGGCATGCTTCTGAAAAATGAAACGCAGCAGAACCTGCGGGCCTATTTATATAACTCCCCCGTTCCCTACGAAGACCTTCTTGATATGTGGAACGAGACAAAACCGTATATCCCGGATGAATATATCCAAGAAATGCAGGGGCTGGCCGATGGAGCAGGGATTTCCATGGAAGAAGTGGCGGCAGCCTATATGGCGGTACTGAGAGGGGCCATGGGGTGTTTTGGTGTGGCTGCCTGGGGCCCTGCAACAGAAGATGGCAGGCTGTACCATGCCCGCAGCTTCGACCTTCCCATGGATATTCAGGACCCTGTTTCAGGGAAATACGTGCATGAGAACAGCGTTCTCATTGTCCGGAACCCAGAAAACGGATATGCCTCTCTCTCACCTTCTGTGGCGGGCTCCATGCACGGAGGTGGGGGTATCAATGAACAGGGAATGGCTCTTGGCACACAGACATGCTGGAGCAACGACCAGACACTCCGCGGGACTCCTGTATTGTTCAGAGTGCAGATGGTTTTGGACCACGCAGCCACCGCAGAGGAAGCATTCACCTTTCTCCTTTCCAACAGCACATTGGGATGGAACTTCATACTCTCCGATGCTAAGGTTCCGGTGGGATATGCGGTGGAGGTAACTGCCAATCATTCCTATGTGGGAACATTTGATAATCTGGTGGAATCCACGCATCCCTTCTGGTCTCTTGACCATATGGTGAGGCGGACGAATTTTTTCATAGACCCTGCGACCGCTGCCACGCAGCGTCCATACTATGACCCCTCGGGAATAAGAGGATTCGTGAGAATTTTCACTGAAAATGATATATTCTTTGTGGTATGGAGGAGTTACAAAGCAATGAGTGAATTATTTGAACAGCATTGGGGCACCCTGACATTCAACAGTACCATGGCACTCATGCGGAAAGGCTATCGTGGCGACACAGATTTTTTGCTGAAAATGCTCATCATCCTTACGGAAGGCACGAGTTTCAACAGGGCATGGAATATGTGGGTTGCGTGTCCTGAAACAGGAGATATGGTGGTGAGCTTTGCAGAGAGAAACACCATTGCTTTTGATACTCCCTGCCACTATGTTAACTTGTACCAACTACTCCATGAGGAACCTCCTCCATAATCAGGGTCTTTTGTGTTTGCGCAGCCACGAGGTGCATTACCCGATACAGCACTCGCTACGATTGCAGAATCGATGACATGCGGGAAAAATGAAGGATATCCGGCAGGCACTGTATGGGAAGCTATCCCTGAAAATGACATGCACGGTTTCACCCGCTGTTCTCCTCCCTCTTTCCCGTGAGATTGAGGTAGGCATGTCTCTTCTCTCTTTCCATTTGCACCATCTCTTGAAATTACAGGAAAAAAACCGTTTGGGAAAACGGTTAAATAAAATCATCCTTTTTAGGGGTCATGAAGCACATCGTGTTATCCAGCATAATTATTGCCTTACTGTTAACTGCTTCGTTCCATACCGTATCTCTTTTTGAGGGGGATAACATCGGGCAGTCTCTCAATGCAGCCGTTATTGAGGATGTCGATCCCACTGTTGACCTTTCCATTGATGTCATCATCAAGCGGGTGAGGACAATGGACATTGCCATTAATCAACCGCCCACGTTTTATGTAACGGTTCGTGTTGGAGGGGAAGAGTGGGAGAGCGAAACTTTTCAGGGATTTGATATCATGAGTCTGGGAACGGCCCACTTTGACATTCCGGATGATGAAGAAAAAGTGGCGGTAACAATCGAAGTGATGAAAAATGGAATGGAAGCCGACATCAGTGGCAATGGAACTGGTGTAGATCTTACCTATGATCTTCTCACAGGAAGCTGGAGCGGAGACGATGTGCTGGGAGATGCATCCGGCTATGGGCATGCTGGAGGTCATGAGGATGGAATCGTAAATGAGAGCGATTGCGAGATATGGTTTGACATAATGCAGAATGACTATGATGGCGACGGTCTCACCTACTGGGAGGAGATGAATATTTATGCAACAGACCCACTGAAAAATGATGCGGGCAGAGATGACGATAACGATAGCCTGCCAATAGAATGGGAAGATCACTGGGGTTACGATCCCTTTTCATATGATGATCATGCAACACTGGATCCCGACAGAGACGGCATACAGAACACTGAGGAATATATGATGGCCAACTGGTATGCAGACCCGTTCAGGCAGGATATCTACATAGAGAATGATTACCTGGCAGAGCACAATGGCATTCAGCCGGTCATGCCGGAAGAATCGATGCAAATGCAGTACTCTGCCTTCACCAAACACAATATCATGCTTTTAATTGATGATGGTCTGATGGGGGGCAGTGAGGAAATTCCCTATGAAGATCTGAATTGGGATTCCATTGGTGAGGTTTACACTGAGTATTTTCTCCATAATGACGAAGATAATCCAAGAAAAGGGGTATTCCATTATGCCATCATTATTCACGAGTTCAGAGATTTCGGACGAGGAGTGGGAGGATTCAACTTTAGACGCGACGCCTTTGCCATATGCAGCGCCTATATCCAGAAATGGCGTCCATGGGACGAAGGCATGATAATCGGTCACGGAGGATCCTATATGCATGAACTGGGGCACCAGCTGGGATTACCCCACCTGAAAGTATTTCCGTGGCAACTGCTATACTGGCTCTCATGGAACTACAAGAGCTGCATGAACTATCGATACAATTTCAAGATTGTTGATTATTCTGACGGTACTCACGGGTTCATGGACAGGGATGAATGGGGAAGCCTTGATCTGCAGAGATTTGAGAGATAATGCTTGGGTTACTTGGGAAAACGATTAAATAAAATGGGGGCTTTTATAGCTCATGAAGGCAACGGTGATATCAGGAATAGTACTTGTATTCTTACTGCTTGCATCACTCAACGGTATCTCTTTTTTCCATGACGAACAGCACAACGATGTACCGTTCACTCGCACACTCTCTGAGGATTTTGACCCTCTGGTGGACGTTGTGGTGACGGTGGAGATAAAGGAGATACGCTCACTGGAGACGAGATATCTGGGGAGAACGCTCGATAAGATAGATGCATTCAGCGACCCTGATTTCTACGTCAAGGTATTTATCAATGGTGAGGAATTCACAAGCCCTGTATGGAAAAATCAGAAATATGTATATGACCCTGACTGGTCAGCAT
>QMSU01000205.1 GCA_003650975.1 Thermoplasmata archaeon | reverse complement strand
AGATAAAAGAACTAATAACAGGAGAATATTTGCAGAAAATATCCGTTAAAAAAAATGAGGGTTTGGTTAATAGAATGAATCTCAGTAAATCTATATTTAATGTGTTTTGCTTTTTTGGAACAGGTGGTTTTACTTGGAGTTTCTTTCCTATGAACTTTATTCCAATGTATACGCTTTATAAATTTTGGGGTCCTTTGGGCCCATCAAACCTATTTTTGGCTTTATTTTTATTATTGATTCTTTGCTTTGGTTATATCCCACATACGACAACAACTGCTTTTTGGATGGTAAAGCCAACCATGACACCACAACGAGTATATGCAGCATCAGTTTATACTTATGGATTATTTGGTGAAAAGCGGATCGAGACAAGAGGTGATAGTATTTATGCTATTACTATTGGTTTTACAGGGATAATAACTACATTTGAATTTATAGAATTAATGCGCGGTGCTTTAGGGTTTACATTATTTACATATTCATATACCAAATAGATATGGTGAATTATGAAAATGAAAGCATGGATTATAACAAGTAGTTGGCCCGATTGTTCGTGACAAGCATTAAATTAACTTACATCCACTGGTCGAGGCCGGACTGTTTTCCTGCGGCCATGCTTGAGAGTCCGAAGGCCCCCTGGATGAAGTTCTTTATCATCTCTCTGTACCAGTCCATGTCTATCTGGCTTCTGTCCTTCAAAAGCTCCACCGGATACATGTAGTGGATGGGTTTTACGCCGCTCTTCGTGGGACTTTTTATACCGGGGAGTGGTTTTTTGGTGATGACGAACTGGAACTTTCTCCGTACCGCGATTTTTCCCAGCAGTTTTTCCAGAGCCTCTGCCCGTTCCCCGTACACCGATTTTGACCCGTTGGGATTTGGCTTGTAGCGCATGCTCGGCTGCACCGACTGCACCAGGGTGAGCGCATTGATATCATATTTTTCAATATCCATTTCCTTCACCCGCTCCATGGTGATTTTCATTATCGAACTTTTGATGCGCTCCCGTGCCTCCTTCTCATCCGTCCACTCAAGATTTTCCCTGAGAACCTCAATGAGTATGTCGTTCAGTATCATCCGCGCGATGTTCGGTTTGTCACTCCCCTTGAAATTGTTCCCCTTGGTGATGATTTTCAGTTTCCCTCCCTCCGCATCAAAAATGAGGTAGTTCTTGTGTTTCACAAAAATCATGGCATCATGTTCCTCAATCTCCAGCTCAAAGTCATCGTATTCGAGCAACCGCCGCCACTTTTCATTGCAGTATCCGATGATTTCCCTCACCTTCCGGGGTTCTATTATCCATTTACTCTCTCCTTCAGGAGCGCCCAGGCACTCCCGCAGTTTCCGGGAGGCCGAGCGGGAACATGCCACATATATACCATCGGTATCTCCATATACCACCCGTGCGCCCTCCCTTTCGAGTATTTTCAGGGTATCGTACAGTATGTGCTGTCCCTTTGTGGTGATGAGGGCAGCGCCCCACAGATTGAACTGCCTGCATGAAACCATGGGGGCGGAAAGTATGCCATGAGTCCCGGCATTCCGCGCGGCTTTCAAAGACTGGTACATCATCTGCAGAATATTTCGCTCTCTTCCGCTTTTCTGTTTCATATCCTTTTTTATCTTGCTTATGAAATCCATGATGCCCTTCATGGCAAGGTTGACCACTCCAGGTTCATCCGCTATCTTCACGCCAATGAGAAGTCCCTTATCAATAAATTCCATGTCCCCTTCACGGTGCATCGGCTGTATTTCATCCAGCAATCGCTGGGGAACTTTCTTGAGCCATACCCAGTCATCGGGTTCCTCATTCACCGCCAGCCTCACAGTGTCGGCTCCGGCATTGATGGCCCTGAGGATGGTGGGGTACATGGCCCCCACGTCGGCAATGGTGACATCATACCATGGAATGAAATCACTGTGTGCGTCCTTATCCGGTTTGATGGTCATCCCCCCCGGGAAATGGTAGGCAATACCCTTCTCCTCCTTTCCGTATATGAGAAACGGGTACTCCACCCAGTCGGGCATCTCATCGCCGTATTTTGCCACCCTCATCACTTCTTTTCCCGCGCCTTCCTTTCTCACCCCCGATACTATCTCGCGTTTGTTTTTCCCGTAATCGCCGATTTTTCTTGCCACGTCATGTGTTCGGCACAGGGCAGGCATTATCTTTTTGTGATAGGCCGCCCGTATCATCGCCATGTAATCCCACATCTTTGTTGCACCGGATGAAAAGAGCATGTCAAAGGGCATGCCGGTGATGAATGCTAGGGGAAGTCCCTGCTGTACCAGGGATAAAAAGACCCTCACCTCCTCGATTACATCCTGCCGGTTGTATTTCAGCGTTGTGTCATCGATTGTCATCTCGTCAGGGGAGAGCTGAAGCCTGCCATCGATTCCCACGCCGAGAAAATCGGTCACACCGTTCAGACTGTACTCGTTCAATGAATAAAATTTTCGTGCGGCATGGTAGGTATCGAAGCTTGAGGGATAGAAAAATGCCACGTCATTTGCAGCACCAAAATGGAATGCCTGATCCCGTCTCGTGTAGGTGTCTAGGAAGTGTTTGAATGTGCGCATTTCATCTGCTGAAAGAATCTCTGAGCGCTGCATTAAATAGCGGATTCTCTCATATATCTTGAGGTTGTCAAATCCGATTATATTGTGGCCGCTCATTATCTCCGAGGAGGCAACAACCCTGGTAAAGGCAATCAAATTTTTTATTTCGTCATGCTCATTTTCCGATACGAGCTGGTGCACCTCCCCTTCATGTTCGGGTATGTCAACAATCTCAAAGAAAAAATCCTCGTTTTGCAGGTCTTTTGACGAGTGGAATGCCAGTGTCACATCCGAATATCCTATGATGTCAATGGGTGCATCCTTCATCTCGGTGTACTTTGTGATTTCTATATCATAGATGGTTGCATGCACCTCCCTTCTTTCCCCCTTCGTATCAAAAATCCATATGTCCCGGGATGCCAGGTCCGTGAGCACCCTCTCATGATATGGTATGTCGTGCTCTGCGGTGTACAGCCCCATGTTGAATACCCGGTCACTCATTTCCGGTACATTGCCGGGACGACGTGTATATACTTTCATCACCTTCCGTTTAATGGCGGGATTCCAGAATGAGGTATATTCCTCCACCTCGCCTATTCTTCTGATTCGCTCGTCTCCTCCGATCTCCCGCTCGAGCAGGCGACGGGCCTCTTCCACCTCTGTTTCATCCGGTACAATGGCCAGAAAGTATGGGTGGTGCTTCTCCCCCACCGGCTGGATACGCCCCTGAAAATAGAGATAATTCGGCGATGCATTGATGAGCATGTGTAGAAAAAAGAACACGCCTTATAAACCCTTCTTGTCCTT
>QMSU01000204.1 GCA_003650975.1 Thermoplasmata archaeon | reverse complement strand
TCATCATCTGCCAGTTTTTCAAACATTTTTTTGCCGTAGTCATTCGGGCACATCTCAGCCGCCTTTTTGTAGTATGCATATCCGTCCTTTTCCAGCTGGAGTGCCACCTTTATTTCTTCCATGCTCTCACCGGGTCCGCTTCATGGGTACACATATCCAGCATCCCCTCAGGATTTCCACAGCCCATGGACATTGCAGTATTCCCGCGCTTCTATAGCATCTGCGGTGATTTCAAATTCCGCTTCCGGTTTATCCCCGGGGGACAGAAACTTTCTGTAGGATGCACCGTCGGCCATCACCTGAATCCATTCGATATAGTGGTCATCGGTCATGGGATGTTCCTGATTCTGCCCCACCTTCACCAGCACCCCCTTTTCTGTTTTCTCAATGTATGGGACGTGCTTCTCAACTGAAGAATCCTCTGTTTTTTCCTCCATGAGTTTCATGGGCTGTCCGCAGCACACCAGTGTGCCAATCCCGGTGTGAAGCACCTCCACGATGTTTCCACATATCTCGCATTTATATATTTCTCTCATTTTGGTCATGTTTCACCTCTTGTTAATAGTTTTCAACCCAGAGTTCGTAATAGCTCTGGGGATGCCTGCAGGCCGGGCACACTTCAGGGGCCTCCGTCCCCTCATGGACATATCCACAGTTGCGGCACTTCCATTTCACCACCGTGTCTTTTTTGAATACACGCCCGGTTTTCACATTTTCCAGAAGCTTGCGGTATCTCCGTTCATGATAGGATTCCACCTTGGCGATCTCCCTGAAGCTGTGGGCAATCTCGGGGAAACCCTCTTTTTCGGCAATATCGGCAAATGCTGGGTAAATGCTGCCCCATTCCATTTTTTCTCCTTCCGCTGCAGCCAGCAGATTTTCCTCGGTGGTGCCAATCACTCCCGCAGGATATGATGCCTTTATTTCCACATCGCCACCCTCCAGATATTTGAAGAATATCTCGGCGTGTTCCTTCTCGTTATCGGCTGTTTCGGAGAATATGGCAGCTATCTGCTCATATCCCTCTTTTTTTGCCTTGGAGGCAAAGTACGTGTACCGCATTCTGGCCTGCGACTCCCCGGCAAATGATGCGAGGAGATTTTTCTCCGTTTCCGTTCCCTTCAAACTTTTCATTTTTATCACTCCAATATACTATTCATTCCTCCGCCTCTGCCGGCGGCGTGTACACACGGGCAGCAAGTTCCTTATCTATCATGAACAGTCCATTGCCCTCTTTTCCTGCAAGTTCCAGTTTGGCGATGATTTCGTTGTCATTCCCCTCTTCCTCAATCTGCTCCGTCACGAACCACTGGAGGAAAATCTGGGTTGCATGGTCCCTTTCCTGTATGGCAAGGTCCATCAACTCGTGTATTGATTTGGTGATGAACTGCTCGTGTTTGAGGGTTTTCTGGAACATGTCCATTGCATCCTCGAATTCTGATGGCGGCTCGTCAATTGCCCTGAGTTTCACCTTTCCACCCTGGTCATTGATGTAGCGGTAAATTTTCATGGCATGATCCATTTCTTCCTTGTACTGCACCATGAACCAGTTGGCAAATCCCGGGAGTCCGATATGCGTGCTGTGGGCCGACATGGCCATGTAGAGATATGCCGAATACATCTCCTTATTGAGCTGCTCATTCAGCGCATCCTCCATTGTTTTGCTCAGCATGTTTTCACCTCACACCTTTTTGTGGCACAGCCACCAGTCAAAGCATTCCATTTCTCCCCGTGCCGCCGCTTCCAGTCTCTTTTTGGCAGTTTCCTCATCACTTGCAGGCGGCACAATCACATGGTCGCCTACTATCTCGTTGTCAGGCCAGTTCGCCGGTATGGCAACCCCATGCTCATCGCCGGTCTGAAGGCCCTTTATCATTCTCAGTATCTCATCCATATTTCGCCCCAGTTCCTGAGGGTAGTAGAGCATGGCCCTCATGATTCCCTGGGGATCAACGATGAACACCGCCCTCACCGTATTGGTTCCCTTTCCGGGATGGATGATGCCGAGTGTGCTGGCAACCTTCCCGGTGTCATCCGCGATGACGGGAAACTGTATCTCCACATTCAGTTTTTCCTTTATCCACTCCACCCATTTTATGTGACTGAACACCTGGTCGATGCTCAGTCCGATGAGTGCGGTGTCGAGTTCTCTGAACTGCTCATACCGTTTCTGAAACGCCACAAATTCCGTGGTGCATACCGGTGTGAAGTCCGCCGGATGGCTGAACAGCACAAACCATCTTCCTTTGAACTCATCGGGCAGTTTCATCTCTCCATGGGTGGTTTTCACCTCCATTTCCGGAAACTTTTCCCCAAGAAGGGGCATACCTTTTTCTTCCATTTTTATCACCTCATTTAATTATACCTCTCAGTATTTATAATTTATATATTATAACACCTTTGTAAGCTCTTCGGGTCTCGGAGCCTTGACCACGAGCACTCTCAGCACCTTGCTGCCTTCATTATACCAGCAATGCGGAATTTTTGCGGGGCTTTCGATAAGGGTGTCGGGGCCAACTTCCTCTCTTTCCTCCCCGATTTCCAGTGTCCCTCTCCCCTCAAGTACGTAGAAAAACACGTCCACCGGTGTGATGTGCTTTTTAAGGGATTCTCCCGGTTTTAACGCGATATGAATTACCTGTGCATGTGCAGTATCGTACAGTTCTCTCACATCAACGCCATGCGGGTTTGGCCGCATCTCCGCTTTTCCCACTTCAATCATCTTCATTTTTCCTCCGTTTCAAGAAGTCTTTTTTCTCCCTCGAGATTTTTTATCTTGGTGATATCCTGCTCTATCTCGAGTGTGCCCAGATATTCACCATTTTTCCCGCGAACTGGGAAGTATCGTATGTACACGAATTTTTTGCCCACCTGTATCCAGAATTCTGCAGCATTTCTCTTTCCTTCCCTGAATTCCTGGAGAATTTTATTGACCATGTGGACACTCTTTGGAGGATGGCAGAACTGGACCGGTCTTCCGAGAACAGATGGTGTTCTTTTGAACATTCTGCCAAATCCTGAGAAAAATCGTACCCTGTTGCTGCTGTCAATGAATGTGATGCCTCCGGGAATTGTTTTGAATATGGCATTGATTTCCTCAGGTGATAGAAATCCGGTATCCAGTGGGATATCCCCTTCCCTCACCATGGTATAGACATCCGGTTGCAGAGTTTTCTTTGCAAGAATTGTCTTGATTTCCTCGGGAAGGTTTGAAATTTGTTCAGATGTTATTTCTCCTTTCAATTCATATGGATGAAGAGGCGTGGCTTTAGATTTCCATTCATCGGAGGGTTTAACCTTATAATATCCCATTTCATCCTCCTGTTGCCTTATAGCCACCCATTCTCCTTCCGAGAGAAGTTCCTTTAATGTGGGATAAAGGATGTTGTTC
>QMSU01000203.1 GCA_003650975.1 Thermoplasmata archaeon | reverse complement strand
TGAAATGCAACTGTGCAAAACAGTTAGTGTGAAATAGTAAAAAATCAGGTAAAAACGCCAGAATTTTTGCCTTGACTGAAAAATTTTGGTCAATTTTGGCTGTGGAAAGCCAAAATTTGTGACCGAGCTACATTCATTTTGCAAAATCAATTCATTTCAAAATGAAAAATACAGACTAAAAATTGGCAAATCTGTATCCACCATTTACACGAGTTTGAACATTTGAAAAATTTTATTAACCTGCTGCCGCTTTCCTTTCCATGATAAAGATAAGCAAAGGTTTGCTTTCGTTCCTTTCGGGTCTCGGATTCATGGGTCTAGGGTTCTACATTGTGTTCTTCACATTTATTGAAATGGACTATGAACTGCTGGGAAACTACATCCTCCTTTTCTCCATTCTCACCAGCATACTCGCATTCGCCGTGGTGTATTTCCTTGCCATTGCTTTCTCGTTCACCAGGAGAGAAACGCGATTTCATGTGGATACCACCATGGGAGGCTTCATAGGCGGCTTTCTCACCATGGTTGCCATAATCCTTATGATTCTCTCGTTCCGTGCCGAAAGCCTGGGACTGATGGAGGGGCTCTGCACACTCGACATGATCCACCCGGTAATCACCTTTTTCCTTACCGCCGCATGCACCATCCTTCTGTTGTGGCCCGAGGAACAGCACGAGGAGTATGGCAGTAACCGTCTATAGGTACGGCCACCGGCTGGCAAGGGATAAACGCATCACCACGCATGTGGCCCTCACCGCACGGGCCTTTGGTGCGGATGGTGTGGTGATTGACACAAAGGACGAAACAGTTGAGCAGAGTGTTCGGGGGGTTGTGACACGATTTGGCGGGCCCTTTTTCATCAGAACAGGCATCCCGTGGAAGGAGTATTTCAGAGATTTTCATGGCACCATTGTGCATCTTACCATGTACGGGCAGAGGATGGAAGATGTCATAGAGGATATCAGAAAGCACGATGAACTGGCAGTGATTGTGGGGGCAGAGAAGGTACCCGGTGCGTTCTATGAGATGGCCCACTACAACGTGGCGGTGGGAAACCAGCCACACTCCGAGGTGGCAGCGCTGGCGGTGTTCCTGCACATGCTCACAGAGGGGCAATGGTGTGAAAAGGAATTCGATGGTATCATGAACATCATACCGAGCAAACGGGGGAAGGTGGTGCACTACAACTATCCTGCCATACTTTCAAGGGAAGGATGCGATCCTGCGGTCATTGCGCATTCGGAGAAAGTGCGGGATCTTGCCATGGAAATTGCGCGGAGGATACAGCGCAACGGAACAGCGGTGGACATGGAAACCGTTGAGGCGGGTGCACTCCTTCATGATGTGGGAAGGGCAAAAACGCACGGCATCATGCACATAGTGGAGGGTGAAAGGATTGCAAAACAATACGGCCTTCCAGAAAAAATACAGCACATCATCAGGAATCATGCAGGGGCGGGGATAGAGAGAGAAGAAGCGGAAAAACTTGGATTGCCCGATGGCGAGTACATGCCCCACACCATTGAGGAGATGATTGTGGCCCATGCGGACAATCTCACGGGGATCCGCTATCGTCCCCTGGAAGAAACACTCGCACTCTTCAGGGAGAAGGCAGGAGAAAAGGCTGCAGAAAAGGTGAAGGCGCTGCATAAACATCTCAGCATCCTTGCCGGTGTAGATATTGACGAAATCGTGGAAGAGCTACAACATTTCAAAAACTAAAAATACATTCACCCCATTTCCCTGTATGGTGTTACAGCTACTCATTTTACTCTTTATTGCATTTTTGCCACCTCTTTTTTACATGATATGGATACGGAACACCGAACGATACGAAAGGGAGCCATGGAAACCGGTACTCCTGAGCTTTGCATGGGGGGCAACCGTTGCCATCATCGCCTCTCTCGTTCTGGAGATTGTACTCTCAATCCCCCTTGCCCTCTCCATCGATGAATACACGGTACAGTCATTTATCGCTGCGGTGCTCATTGCCCCGTTTGTGGAGGAGTTCACCAAACCCCTGGCTCTTGGTATGAAAAGCGTGAGAACAAACCTGGACGAGCTTGAAGACGGCCTCATTTACGGGGCTGCCGCCGGCCTCGGCTTTTCGGCAACGGAAAATCTGTTCTACGAGGCTTCATTCATGTCGGAGGGTCTGCTGCTGTTCACCGTTCTTGTGCTCATCAGGACCGTGGGAGGCTGCCTCCTGCATGCCTCGGCAACCGCCCTTACCGGATATGGCTATGGGAGATCGCTGCTCGAACGAAGGGCATTCTCGTCGGTGCTGCCGTTTTTTATGATGGCGGTGGGTGCCCACGCATTCTACAATTTCATCGTATCATTTGAACTCATAGGCGCCCTTGCAGGAATTGGCATAGCCCTTCTCTTTGCGGTGCTTGCCATACGATTTATCAGAAAGAAAATAAAGGCACTTGACCGGGAAAATGAACGATAACGGAAAAGCTCTAAAACACCTTCCTCCTATACGTTCGTGATACTCATTCATTACGGGGAAATCGGCCTCAAGGGAAAAAACCGAATCACCTTCGAAAACCGCTTGCAGAGGAACGTGCAGAGAGCACTGGGCGGACGGGTTGAATGGGTGAGACGGGAATACGGCAGAATCATCGCGCAGGAGGGGGAAGATGTGGATTACCAGGAAATTACAGGAATACTCCAGCGCATTCCCGGCATAGAAAATTTTTCCTTCGCCCGTATGACGCCTCTGGATATGGGAGAAATTATCAAAGCTGCCCTCGCACTTGCAGGGGACTCTTCCTTTTCGTCCTTCAAAATAGCGGCAAAGAGGGGCAACAAATCGTTTCCCCATACTTCGATGCAGGTAAATGAACTCGTGGGGGAGGCGCTGCAAAAGGAACTTAATAAAAGGGTGGATCTTGAGAAGCCCGACCTCACCGTGTTCATCGAGATAAGCACCAGACATGCATATGTGTATGCCACCAAATTTTACGGCATAGGGGGGCTCCCCACAGGAAGTGAGGGAAAGGTTGTCTCCCTGCTCTCCGGGGGTATAGATTCTCCTGTGGCATCGTGGATGATGATGAAAAGGGGGTGCGAGGTCGTATTTCTCCATTTTTATAATGAGGATCTGGTGGGAGCACCAAAAAAGATTGAGGAGCTCATCTCGCACCTTACCTCCTTCCAGCTTTCCTCAAAGGCATATTTTATCCCTTTCGGGGAATTCCAGCGTGAGGTGATACGGTGCATTCCCGCACGCTTCAGAATGGTTGTATACCGACGGTTCATGACAAAAATAGCGGATGCCGTGGCACAAAAGGAGGGCGCTCATGGTGTTGTTACCGGGGACAGCGTGGGACAGGTTGCCTCACAGACACTTGAAAACATCCGCTGTATTCATGCAGCTTCCTCCATG
>QMSU01000202.1 GCA_003650975.1 Thermoplasmata archaeon | reverse complement strand
TGGTTTATACCCGGAACGTATCCCGGATAGGGGTAGTAGTCATCCTGGCCATGATGGATGAGGCCCCATTGCTGGAAATCCTCAGTTGCCATCATGAAGGTGACCACCGGACCATCCTCCATCACCTGCGTTTTTATTCTATTCCGGTCCTCCTCCGAACCATCAGGAATCCAGTAACCGTAATCGGCTATGGGAATCAGTTTTTCCTCCCAGTCGGCACATTTTTCGCTGCAGGGCACATCATCACGTGCCTGGTAGGGAAAGCACTCCTCCGGGATGATGCCATTGTGGTAATCGCCACTTGCCCCGGTGGAATGAAGGTAGTAATATGCCAGATACGGACTCCCGCCGTGGCAGCTTCCCGAAGAGGGAAGGCACGAGAGAATATACTGCTCTGAGACATCGGGATCGAGTGTGGCCACGCCCTCCCGGATATTGATGATGCTCTCCAGGGCCGATACCGCGGCAAATGCCCAGCAGCTGCCACAGTTCCCCTGATACCGTGCAGGGGTGGTCCAGTCCCCGCCGTTATCTTTCCAGCTGAATGATGCGGGCGGATCACCGAGAACCGGCTTTGTGAAGTTATCCGTTTCATGCTCCCACACCTCATCCATCACGCTGCAGAAATACTCCGCAACTCCGCCGGTTTCCAGCGCACACCCGCAGGGGGTACCTTCATCGTTTTTTTCAGCCACCACATGCATCAGCGAGAGGGCTATGAGCATGCTCAACACCCACCGGGCAGCAGTATGTTTCCACATCAACACAATATCTGATATCCCGATTTAAAAATAGCGCTCATGCCAGCACGCGCAACGATGTATAATTTATTGGTCATCTTATGAACAGATGATAACTCTCATAAAGAGAGGCGAATGTGTATACCCTGTCAGATGATGTTGTCACTCATTCTTATGGGTGTGAGAGAGTTTTTCATCGGAAGCAACGGGCATGGTTATGCCACCGTGTGCCGATCTGGTGAAATATGTATCTTTCTCTGAAACATGATTGAGTGGTGCATTCGGGTGTGGGTGATGCTGTAATGTGATAGACAGTTTTATAAATGAATTTTTGTTTAATTTTTTTAATGCAGAAATTAAGTAATATCGGAAGAAGGAGCATAAGAAAAAACATACTGGTTGCCTGTATTGTTGGCATTCTTTTAAGCACAGCAATGGCATCAATTGCTGAGAGCAATGACAAAAAGGTATCTGTAATACCACAGACAAATTATGGGGATAGAACATATTACAATGCCACACTTTTCATAATCACTAATGTATATCATGTGACATATTTTGATGAAGAAGAAATCGATTTGGGTCGTTATAGATACCCATACCTTCCGGGAATTTTCATTGTGGAAGATGAAAATGGAATACAGGAGTTTAATCTTTATGGTGGATGGATGGGTGCGAGAGTGGAAATTTATGGTTTCGATGGATTTTTCAAATGGCAGGGATTATATACCGTATTGATTGGAAACTGCGCAAGAATATCCATCATAGCAATTAGAGGGGTTACTCCATCAATCCCATCCACGTATTCCTCCCAAAGATTGAGATGTGTCTCTGCTTGCGGATGAAATTGTAGTATGTCTTCATAATTCTCGTTCATGTGCTTTCCCGTGCTGTCATTGCAGGGTTTCTCATTAAACATTATTTACGACCCGCATTCACCAGGACCACGGAAAAAACGCAACTGTTTTAAATCCCTGCAATCTTGTATTTTCAGGTGAACGTATGGAAACGGGAAAGGTTGTCGGTCTGGCATTTCTGGGTGCCGGTATCACGGGACTCATCCTCTACGGGTTGTACCACCTGATAAGGGAAATAAGCTCGGTGGATCCTGTCATACTCACGCTGCTGGCACTCATCATCATCGGCGTGCTCATACTGCTCATCGCAACGGCACTGGACCGGGGCCGTGAAAAGGAAGATATATCTGAGGAGGATTTGAGACCATGATTGTGGTGAATACCGATTTTATTCCCGGCAGGGAAATAGTGGAGATACTGGGCCTTGTCAAGGGCAATACCATTCAGGCAAAACACATCGGGAAGGACGTGGTGGCCGGTTTCCGTCAGCTGGTGGGCGGCGAGATAAAGGAATACACCGAGATGCTGAGCGAGGCAAGGGAAATAGCTCTCAAGCGCATGATAGAAAAGGCGGAAGAGATGGGTGCCGATGCCATCATCAATGTGCGTTTCACCACCTCGGCGGTCATGGGTGGTGCCGCTGAAATTCTGGTGTACGGTACCGCAGTGAAATTGAAATGAAATTCACTCCATGTAGAGTGCGGGTTTGTAGGGCATGGCAAATTTCTGTTTCCCCGCGGGATCGTAGCATCCCTCCTGATCGTGGATTTCTATCTTTGCGGAGAGCTCATGCTCCATGAATTCCCGTGCCTCCTCAAAATAGCGCTTCAAATCCAGTGTGATGAGGTCTTCGCGCCTCAGCTCCTGCAGAAGCTTTGCGGCAAACTGGGACGCCTGCCTCATGTCCACGCCCATGGTTTTTACCTCCTCCATGAGCCGTTTCATATCCAGTTCACCCTGCTGTTTCAATCCCATTGCCCGCTCTGCAATCTCCCACTTCCAGCGAGGGGCAACATAAATGTGGATGGTTTTTGGCTCGATTTTTGCCACCTTCTTTATCTCCTCAATGTCCTCCATGGTTTTTATGAGGATTTCCTCTGATTTCAGCACCGCCTTGTCAATTTCTCCGTATTCAGGGTAGTCCTCAAGCGATACGAATCCTTCCTTTCCCATTACCTCCCATATCTCCTCTGCCATATGGGGGGTGAAGGGCGTCAGTGCGCACACCCATTTTTCCAGCAATTCCTGCACCATGCTGCTGTTTTTCCCTCCCCGTTTCATGTACCAGGAAAACACAGAGTAGCAATCAAAGAAGAGGGCATTTGCCGCCTTCCGGAGCTCGAATGCCTCCATTGCCTCACGCGCAATCCTCATTTTTTCGTTGAATGCCGACATCAGCCATGCATCCACGTTGCTTTCGGTGCCGCTCAGCGCCGCAAGCTCTTCAAAAAGACCCCAGATTCTTACCAGGCGGCGTTTATACTGCTCCACCGCCTCGCTGTCCCATTCAATGTCCACGAAAGGGCTTCCTATGTGTGCGTAGTAGAGACGGAGCGCGTCCACGCCGTATCGCCGGGCCGCATCGGGAATGGGCTCAGCTCCTCCCTTTGACTTTGAAATCTTGGCACCTGTTTTCTGGGTAATCCACCAGTTGACAAAAATCCCCCTCGGGAAAAACTTCTCCGGCATGATGGCCACATGATTCATGATGAACACGGGGAAATGCACCGTTTTGTGCTCCTTTCCGCCGAGGTTGATATCCACAGGGTACCAGTAGGAAACGTCCTCCCGCACCCTCTCCCA
>QMSU01000201.1 GCA_003650975.1 Thermoplasmata archaeon | reverse complement strand
GCGGGAATGGATATACGGTCGCTGAACCCTCCAGCCCCGATAACTCCCCAGAAAAGGTGTGTCTTCATCTTTTCAAATCCTTTGGCAACCGGAGATTCTTCATCCCACAGCCGCCGTTATTATGTCGAAGTCCTCCTTCAAGGACTGATAAAGCCGGCGATAAATCGGGTAAAATTTCTCGTAAACCCTCATGTTTCTGGGAATGGGCTTTGTGGTTGAGGTGACCTTTATGGTTGCCTCACACGCCTCCTCGACCGAGCCGAAGACGCCCGTGCCCACGCCGGCGAGCAGCGCGACGCCGAAAGCCGGTCCCTCGGTGGCGTTTATGGTGCATACCGCTTGACGATAAACATCGGCTTGAATCTGCCGCCAGAACTTGCTCCTCGCGCCGCCGCCGGAGACGCGTATCTGTTTCACTTTTACCCCCATTTCCTTGATGATTTCCAGCGAATCGCGCATGCCGTATGTGATTCCCTCAAGCACGGAGCGTATCATGTGCGCCTTGGTGTGTCTCGCGGTCAAGCCGATCCAGCCGCCGCGTGCGTTCGGATTGGCGTGCGGTGTGCGCTCGCCCGTGAGGTAGGGGAGGAAAATCAGCCCCTCGCAGCCCGCTTCCGCCTTCTCGGCTTCCTTGCAGAGCAGGTCGTAGGGGTCAACGCCGCGCTTACGCGCCTTTTCCACTTCGAGCTGTCCGAGGTTGTTCCTCCACCACTGGAACGAGCCGCCGGCGGAGAGCATCACCCCCATGATGTGCCATTTGTTCGGAACGGCGTGGCAGAAGGTGTGCACCCTCCCGAGCGGGTCGGTCTCGACCCTGTCCGCAAAGGCGAACACCACGCCCGAGGTGCCCAGTGTAGCGGATATGATGCCGGTCTTTACGATGCCGTTTCCCACGGCGCCGGCAGCCTGATCGCCGCCTCCACCGACGACCGGCGTGCCCGCCGGTATGCCCAACTGCTCGGATACATCAGGCTTGGTCTTGCCCGTTACCTCGGGCGACTCGTAGCAGGTCGGGAGCAAGGATTTGTCAATGTCGAGAATCCTCAACAGCTCGTCGCACCACTTGCGCTTTCGTATGTCCAACAACAGCATTCCCGACGCGTCGGAGACCTCCGTGGCGTACTCGCCGGTAAGCATGAACCGGATGTAATCCTTCGGCAACAATATCTTTTTCGTCCTGTCGTAAACGCGGGGTTCGTGCTTCCTCACCCAGAGAATCTTCGGGGCGGTGAAGCCGGTCAGCGCCGGGTTGCAGACGAGGCGCAGGAGCTTTTTCTTGCCGACTTTTTCGGTTATTTCCTCGCATTCCTCGCCGGTGCGCTGGTCGTTCCAGAGGATGGCGGGGCGCAGAACGCGGTTTCGCGCGTCCAGACACACCAGCCCGTGCATCTGCCCCGAGAGACCGATTCCCTTAACCTCCTTGCCGTTGACCTTCGCCTTTTTGATGACCTTTTTTACCGAAGTCACCGTCGCCCGCCACCTGTCCGCCGGATTTTGCTCCGACCAGAGCGGCTTGGGCGAGTAGAGCGGATATTCCTCCGTCACGGTCGCGAGGATTTTCCCGCGCTCGTCTATGATGAGCGTCTTCGTTCCGGATGTGCCGACATCAATTCCGATAAGGTATCCCATTTATCTCCCTCGCCAAAATGGGGACCGCCTTCACGCGGCAAGATTATATTTCCGGTGGGGAACTCTGTCAAGGAAACTGCCGCGCCGACACCCTTCGGCATTAGGTGTTGACACGCGGCTCTGCGGCTGGATAATCTTACTCCGCGCCGCCACGGGAGGTTCAAGCATGAATCACAAGCGCCGAATCGAGAAATTGAGGTCGCGCCTCAAGCGGCAACGGATTGACGCGCTGATCGTCTCGAATGATGCCAATGTGCAGTATCTCACCGGCTTCACGGGCGGCGAGAGCACAGCGCTCATCGGGCGCGATTTCGCCGTGCTCATCACCGATTTCCGCTACACGGAGCAAGCCGAGGCGGAGACCGCGGGCTCCGGTGTGAGGATTATCGAGCGGCGCGGTTCCATGTGGAGGAAGGTGGCTGCCGAAATCCGCCGCTTGAAGGTGGGCGTGGTTGGTTTCGAGCCCCGCTCGATGACCGTTCAGTCCTTCGATGAACTCCGGAAGCATCTGAGAGGGGTTGAGCTCAAGCCCGCGGGAGGACAAATAGAGGCGCTGCGGGCGTGCAAGTCCGCGGAGGAGGTCAAACTCATCCGCGAGGCGATTAGAATCGCTGAGCGGGCGTTTCTGGAGTGCCGACCGCTGCTGAAGGTGGGGGTGACCGAAAAGGATGTGGCGGATGAGTTAGAGTGGCGAATGAGGCGTTCGGGCGCGGAATGCGCGGCTTTTCCGGTGATTGTAGCCTTCGGCGAGCGGGCTGCCTTGCCGCACGCCCGACCGACAGACCGCAAATTGAGACCCGACGAGATGATATTGATAGACTGGGGAGCGCGGTTTCGGGGCTACAATTGCGACTTGACACGCGTCCTCTTTACGGGTAGAATCCCTCAACGCTTCAGAGCGAGGTACAAAGCCGTAATCGAGGCGCAGCGTCGCGCAATATTGCGTATCAAGCACGGCGCGAGCGCTGCACATGTTTTTGACGGGGCATTGAAATCGTTGAAACGGCATAGGCTGGGGAACAAGTTCCGACACGGTCTGGGGCATGGCGTGGGGCTTTGCGTTCACGAGGAACCGACATTGTCGGCGCGGGCAAAGGGGATTCTGCGCGCGGGAATGGTGGTGACGGTTGAGCCTGGCGTGTATTTCCGCGGCTGGGGCGGAATCAGGGTGGAGGACATGGTTCAGGTGACGCGCGGGGGTTGCCGGGTTCTCACGGGGCTGCCCAGAGACCTTGAGAGCGTTGCACTTTGACCGGCATCGGGGGCGTTGGCGGCTGATTCTCTTTTGTGCGGGAATTGAGGTTGCTTGCGTGAAGAGATGCCAATGGACATCGAAAAGATAAAAGAAGTTATCGAGCTGATGAACGAGCACGGGCTCGTGGAAATTGAACTATCCGACGGGGAGCAAACGATACGGTTGAGAAAGGCGGAGGCGCCGTCCGAACCTGCTAAAACGCAGGCGCCCGAGGAGACCGCCGAGAAGCCGGCGGAGGAGGCGAAATCCGGCACGCCGGAGGGATGTATCCAGATAACGGCGCCCATGGTGGGCACCTTCTACCGCGCCAGCGCGCCGGACGCCGACCCGTATGTGGAAATCGGCGATAAGGTGCACCCCGAGACCGTCGTCTGCATAATCGAAGCGATGAAGGTCATGAACGAGATAAAGGCGGAGGTCGAGGGGGAGGTGGTTGACATACTCGTCGAAAACGGGGATGTGGTTGAGTTCGGTCAGCCGCTTTTCCTGATTAAGCCGACTACACCGACCGGCTCGTAGCGATGCTCCCATGGCTGGAAG
>QMSU01000200.1 GCA_003650975.1 Thermoplasmata archaeon | reverse complement strand
CGAAACGTAATAAACTATTCATAAACTACCTTACCGAGTTGTCTGAACTTCTGCGAGAGATTCTCATCAGTGTGAAATCCACGAAAATAAAACGAACAACAAAAAAGATTTCATTTAAGTACAAATTCATAACATTTTCCTTACTACAAATTCCTAATCGAACGGTTGTTACAGACTACATAATTATGAATGACGAAAAAGCTTATTTTTATATTAGTTCTCCTAACAACACCTTACTGGAGTGCATCAAAGATGGCTTAATAGCAAAAGGTACCCTAAGTCTAGCTGGAGCCAAATTCGAAATATCTTCTATTCGTGTCTATGCTGGGCCTAAATTTATTAGGGGAACTTATCGCTTTTCCACCTTATCGCCTGTTGTTATTAGAGCAACCAACAATAAAACAGCGAGAGAACGCAAGATTTTATATTTATATGCCACAGATAGAGACTTTAAAGAAGCCTTAAAATTGAATTTAATTAAACGATTTATCTCATATTACCATCAAGTTCCACTAGATAGTACTTTTGAAATAAAGAAGATACACAGATTTAAACCCGTTGCTTATCGTATTGGCAATAGGTATTATCGTGGGAACAGAATTATTTTCGATGTATTTGGTTCTCCTGAGCTACTGAGATTTGCATATGAAAGTGGACTTGGAGAGGAAACATTTCTTGGATTTGGTATGCTAAAATGTCTCGCAGAGCCTAAAACATCAAAAGAAAGATATTATAAAAAGGAAGAACCGATACAGATTGCTTAAACATAATTCTGGGCTATTGTGTGTACAAGAGTTTAGCAAGAAGTACTGAGATATCAATTGTATCTTTTTCATTTTTTAGAAAAATGCGTGTTCCGTTTGACCATTGGGAATAGCACTCTGGACACATTGTCATTAATCGTGTTGTTGGAATCTTTACTTTTTGATTTTTCACACTGTAATTTCAACAAAAAAGACAATTAAGGGCCTTCCTAAAAATATAATCTCTGCTGCACTTGCAAGTCATATTAACATTAAAGCATGTAATTGTAGTTGACGATGATGTAGACATTTTTGACCCAAAAGATGTATTTTGGGCCATGGTTACCCGTGTACAAGCTGATAAAGACATATTTATTGTACCAGACGCTTTTAGCTATCCTCTAGATAGAACCAGTAGAAATGGAGTTACAGCAAAAATAGGCATTGACGCTACTAAACCTCTGGATAGAAAAGACGAATTTGAACGCGTGTCTTGGCTTGATATTGATTTACAGAGATATCTAGGAAATAAAAAAATAATTTTAATGAGTACTAATGCTATGCGGAGATGCATGAGCCTTTTTCTTATCTTTTAATTATGTTAGGGCATGTGGCACAAGCGCTATAACCATTTTCTCTAATGCAATTCCAAATTACTTGATAATCACCATGACACACAATCCTGTTGTTTGCTAGTACATATGTGTCATCAGGTTTAATTATGTTTAACATATCGTTTCTATGAGTTATGAACATTGCAGACTTTTTATTTCTTCTTAACCATTTTAAAACATAATCAACTAATCTATACATAATATGTGCATCTAATCCTGAATCTAGTTCGTCAAATATTACGAATTTGGGATTTAATGCAATCATTTGAAGTATTTCTGCAATTTTTTTCTCGCCGCCAGAAAACGCGACATTTAATTCACGGTCCAGAATAACAGTAGAAAATCCAATCTCATTTAGAAAATCAATAGCTTTTTGTCTTGGTAACCCTAAAAAGTCGAGAAACATTTTTAATTTAAGATTCTTTACTGCTGGAGGGTCCTGAAAAACTAGAAAGATACCTTTTTTTGCACGCTCTTCAAGAGGTACCTTTGTTATATCTTTATCCTCAAATATAATCCTACCTGTGGTAATTTCATAATGAGGAAATCCCATAATTATCTTTGCAAGGCTTGTTTTACCTGCGGCATTAGGCCCTACTAATCCAATGATGGAATTCTCGTGGATTGACATATCAACATCTTTCAAAATTATCTTATTTTTGATTTTTGCAGTGAGATTTTCGAGCTTTAGCAACAATTTAAATCCCTCATACGTTTGTAGCAAGAAAACCAGCAACTATTAAATCAATTGCGCTACTCTCTGTTAATCCTCGTGCTTTTAAATATGTCAGCACACCCTCAGTGATACGACCAATAGATGCCTCATGTGTTAGCGTGGCTGTCTTGTTCCTACTGATAAGCTCGGGTATCATATCAAGTTCAGAATTCTCAGATATCATTAAACCTTGACAATCAAGATGACCTTTAGTGTTGCCTCCCTCTGCAACAATTTTACTTACCGTTTTTGCATATCCTTTCTCTCTACCAGCCACTCTAAATTTTATAACAGCACTTGATTTATCACCTATTAACCAAAACTCATCATTAATCTTTATTATGCTGTTTTCAGTTACGACTGATGCTAATATCTTTGCTGTTGCATTTTCTTCACAAATTCCTTTTGTTACGCTATATAGCTTCTTTGGGCTTTCTAGACTTCTATATACGTACTCCAGCCTTGAATTTTTCCCCATTTCGACATTTAAAGCCATTGAAACAAAATCACGGGTGCCCCACCTATGTAGGTGCTCTATCCTAATTTCTGCATTTTCTTTTAGTATCAACTTCGTATAATCGGTGTGAACGCTTGACAAATTTGCTCGATTTGCGGCACATAGTGTTCTAAAAGTTACTTTTGCATTTTTCTCTAACACAATCACATTTGTTAAATGTTGCTTTATGTTGGGTGTTTCTATTAAGAAACAGGTTGAGATGGGCGCCTTTTGCACCCCTCTAACTCGAATAAAATATCCGGACAATGGCTTTTTTATATATTTACCAATCCAACTGTATTTTTTGATAGCGTCATTAATTGTGAGAATCTCAACGCCTTCAAGTTTTAGGATTTTTATGACGTTATCTATTTGTTGATAAATAGCGTTCTTTTGTATATCTTCTACTTCTTTCTCAATCTCTTCTCGAGCTGACCTATCCGGTGACTTTATTCCTATCACCCACTAAAAGTTTATTTATTAATCCTTTACCTGATGGACTCTCACATATACATTTGCTGGTGAAACTGCTGTGTCTCTCTTGATTACATATATATCTGTTAATTATTGGTATATACACAGTATAAGGGGCCCTCGTTACATATGACGTTAGTTAAACGAATATAAACTTTATGTCTTTTAACTAGATTGTGCGCAACATCAATGTATAATACTCACAATAAATTCTGGTTATGTGTTTTATGTTTTTGTGAAGTAGCAAAGTGCTTTCATAACAAATGTTTAAAATTTAGATTGTTCTGTACTTGAAACACGGATATTTTTTTAAAATAACAATTGCAAGAAAAGCAAATCATTTTTGAGATGTCTTAGATCTTACATAATCCCTGCAGTTTTTT
>QMSU01000199.1 GCA_003650975.1 Thermoplasmata archaeon | reverse complement strand
TTGGATTCAGAGGATTATCGCTGACCCTGCCAATGGATAATGGTTATACCGAAAACTGGCTCATCGGTTCGGCACGTGCCATAACCGTAGCACTTCCTCAGACGTCACGTTTGTAAAAACGTATATATGCACACGGTTACTGCTGCCTCCCGGTATCCTCGAACAGCTGGCGGTATTCTTCGACAACGTCCTCTGTGAACTTTCTCATTCCCTCCTCTGTTTTGTAATGGCTCACCATCTCTTTTATGACCGCAAACGGTATGGTGGCAATGTCCACACCCATTTCCGCCACCCTTCTCACCTGGTGTGCGTTGCGCACACTCGCTGCAATCACCTTTGTTTTCATATCATATGCCCGGTAAATCTTCAGTATGCTTTCCACAAGCTCGATGCCATCATATATGCCGCCGTCACTGTAATCAACTTCCGCCATTTCCCCGTACCGTGACGATACCTCCCCTTCTTTCTCCCTCCTTTTCTCTTCCTCAATGAGTCTCGTGATGGTGCTGTCGAAGAAATCCATTTTGCCGTGGGATATCCCCAGCCTGCTGCGGATATAATCGTCGATTCTCCCGAGAAAAGGACTCACGTAGGCGGCGCCTGCCTTTGCAGCCAGCAGCGCCTGTGTGGCCGTCATCACCAGCGTGGTGTTGACAGGAATGCCCCGGGTAGCAAGTGCTTTGATGGCTTTTATTCCCTCAAAGGGTTCATCGCCCGTTTTCATTGCCGTATTGACCGGGATTTTGATGACCACATTGTTGTTGACATGGTTGAATTTGTTGTAGAGAAGTTCTGCCTCTTTCACCAGCTCTGTTGCGGTTGTTCCCTTCACCTCCAGGCTTACCGGTCCGTCAACGGCCTTGCATATTTTTCTGATATATGCTTCCATGCCTATGGTATCTCCCGCACTCTTCAGCTTTTCAACGGCCTTTTTTATCAGTGAAGGATTGGTGGTCACACCATCAACAATTCCCCACTGCTGTGCTTCTGTTATCTCATCAATGTCTGCAGTGTCGATAAATATCTTCATAGTCTGAAAAAAGTGCCACGTTATATAAGTATTCCTTTCACGGAAACAGCCGCGGTGACAGTATTTGCACGGGTTGAAAGAGGGAGTGCGGACACTACAGAAACAAGGTGCATGAAATGCGTGTGGTGCCCCTGTGAGGGAGTAAGTGCGGCCACTCCCCGGAGATGATACCCCGTGGCGTTCTCTCCATCAACAAAACCTTTTTATGTCCTGATTCCCTTATGTATCAATGGAAGAGATGGAACATTTGAGGCAGGTGCTCGATTACATGCCCTGTGCGGTATGCGAGGAGACGGTGCCCGAAGAAGAACGAGCATATATGTGCACTGTGTGCGCCCGGCTGAACAGGGTGGTTTCTGCTGAGAAGGCCATCCCAAAATGGAAGGTCGAGGGCGAGGAGATTGTTGCCGTGGAGGGAATGGCAATAGAGGAACTGAAGCCAAAGGTGACGGTGTTCGAGGAGGAAGAAGAGGAAGAGCCAGAACAGGAGCGAGAGGAAATAGAGGTTCTCGAGATAGGGGCCACCATAAGCGAGGATGAGGTTCCCATTGAGGAGGAGCTTCCGGAATGGAGGGCTGTACCTGAGGAGGCATACACCCACGGGGATTACACGCTCTACACCAAGGAAGTGGTGCTGCGCGGGGGAAGAAAGCAGTGGATATTCTTCTTCAGCAAAAAGGTGCCGGAGAATTCCATACCCACCACCCTGCCTGAAGGGTACATTGTGGGTGTCAATAAGAAAACCGGTCTGCCATTTTTGAAGAAAAAATAATGCTGGACGAGCTCGATTATGTATTGCCAAGGGAGCGGATAGCGCAAAGGCCATGTATCCCGCGGGATAGGTGCAATCTGCTGGTGGTGCACGGCGATGCCATCGAACACAGAAAATTTTACGAAATTGTGGATTATCTCAGGAAAGGGGATGTTCTGGTACTGAATGACTCCCGTGTCATGCGGGTGCGCCTTTTCGGCCGTAAAAGGACGGGAGGGCAACTCGAGTTACTTGTTATAGGTGGGAGTGACGGACGGTATGAATGTCTGATGAAGGGGAAATACCGGGAGGGAACGGTGTTCTCGGTGGGAGATTATGAGGGGGCCGTGGTGGAAAAGCGCGACGGGCGATGCGTCGTGGAAATTCCTCTCACCTTCGATGAGATAGAACGCCTTGGTCACATGCCCACCCCACCCTACATAAAAGAGGTGGTTGAACATGATGAATGGTATCAGACAGTGTTTGCACGGGAAAAGGGGTCCATTGCGGCACCCACCGCGGGCCTTCATTTCACTGAGGAACTTCTGCAGAAGATTGCGCACATGGGCGTTGCCACGGTATTCGTCACCCTCCATGTGGGACTTGCCACCTTCATGCCCATCGAGAAAATCCAGGAAGAAAGCGAGTACTATCGCGTGGGAGAAGAGGAGGCTGAGATTATCAACAATGCAGAGGGGAGGGTGATAGCGGTGGGCACCACCACGGTCAAGGCGCTGGAGAGTGCATCGAAGAATGGCGTGGTGTATCCCTCCAGAGGCTGGAGCAATCTGTTCATCTCGCATGACCACACGTTCCAGTCTCCCATGAATGGTATGCTCACCAACTTTCACATGCCGAAATCATCTCCGCTGGTACTCACCGCGGCCTTTGCGGGAAAGGAGAGACTCATGAGGGCGTACAGAGAGGCGCTCAAAAGGGACTATCGCATGCTCAGTTTCGGCGATGCCATGCTCATTTTACCATGTTCGAAATAGTGGCGGAAAGGGGAAGGGCCCGGGCCGGCAGAATCACCATCAACGGACGTACGCTTGAAACGCCGGCATTCCTCCCGGTGGCCACCAAGGGATGCGTGAAGACACTCACTCCCGAGGAGGTGTATTCCACAGGATGCAGGGCACTCATCGTCAATGCACTCCATCTCTACCGGAGGGTTTTTGAGGAGGCATCCGCGGCGGGTCTCCATGCATTCATGGGGTGGGAGGGCCTCATTTTCACCGACAGCGGTGGATTCCAGTCCATCAAAAAATTTCCCGCAGAGGTGACGGATGAGGGGGTGATATTCAGGATGCCCGATGGAAAGGAGGAGGTATTCACTCCAGAAAAGAGCATTGAGATTCAGGAAAAACTCGGAAGCGATTTCATATTCGCACTGGATGACTGTCCCTCATATCCCTATACCAGAGAGAGGGTTGAAGAGTCGGTTGCGCGAACCATACGGTGGGCCTATCGATGTCAGGGTGAACGGCATTTTGCCATCCTGCAGGGAGGTACATACGAGGATCTGCGGCTGTACTGTTCCAGAGCAATTGCGCACCTTGATTTTTTTGGATTCGCCATTGGTGGTCTATGCATTGGCGAACCGAAGGAGGAGATGCACAAAATGGCTGAAGCAAGCATTGGAGCACTTCCTCCTGAAAAGCCGCGGCATCTCATGGGCGTGGGCTCGCCAGA
>QMSU01000198.1 GCA_003650975.1 Thermoplasmata archaeon | reverse complement strand
CCTGGGAACGGTGAACGTGACCCTTTACACCGGATGGAACACCATCGGCTGGTGGAAGATGACAGCCACCACTGCCTCATCTCTTTCAGGAAACATCACCAACTGCACCATGCTCGCCATGTATGATGCAGCATCCGGAAGCTACACCGTGTTCCTCGTGGGCATCACCCCGCCGGGTTCGCCCTATGACTTTGCGGTGACACGGGGCATGGGATTGTTTGCCAAGGTGACCTCCGGCAGCGTCTGGCACGGCGAAGGGTGATATCTCTTCCCCATTTATTTTTTCAATCACCTTTTTAAAATGATTTCATATTTCATTTATGGTTCTTGTTCTTGGGGCAGGAAAAATGGGCGTGGCCATCGCCCACGACCTGCGGCAGCATGGTGTGGAAACCAGAATCTGCGACATGAGGGAGGTGGACGTTCCCCACTTCTTCCTGATGGATGTGCGCGATGAGGGGACACTGATAAAGGAGATGAAAAAGGAGGAGGTGGTGGTGAGCTCCCTTCCCTACGATTTTAACCACCGACTTGCCACACTTGCCATCCAGACGGGTACAAGTTTCATCGATCTCGGGGGAAACAGCGAAATTGTTTCCAGGGAACTCACCCTTCACGGAGATGCAAAAAAGAAAGGCATCACCATCATCCCGGACTGCGGGCTTGCGCCGGGAATGACCAACATCATTGCCCACCATCTCTGGGAGAATGGGGCAGATGAGATTCACATACGGGTGGGGGGACTGCCGCAGGCGCCCAAGCCCCCGCTGCAGTATGCACTCTTTTTCTCAATCCATGGTCTCATAAACGAATATCTTGAAGATTCCATCATCATAAAAAACGGCAAAAGAAGGGAGGAGGAATCTCTCACCGGCTTGGAAATACTCACATTTGAGGGATTTCCCGAGCTGGAGGCGTTTTACACCCATGGCGGAACCTCCACACTCCCCGAGACACTCACCGGCATACGGGAGCTTGACTACAAAACCATACGGTACCGGGGACACGCGGAGAAAATCATGCTTCTGAAACAGCTCGGGTTCTTTGATGCCGAGGTGCGGGAATTCACGGAAAGGGTGCTGGAGGAGGCGCTGCCGAAAAGGGTGAAGGACGTGGTGCTTGCACGGGTGTACAGCAGCGAGGGTGTCATTGAAATGATGGATTACTACGATGAGCGGGACAACTTTTCTGCAATGGCGCGTACCACAGGCTTTCCCACCTCAATCATAGCCCTGATGATTCTCAATGGGGACATAGAAGCGGGAGCATATCCCCCGGAGCTTGCCGTGGACTACCATGTCTTCATTGACGAACTGAAAAAGAGGGGCATCCACTGGGATGAAAAGTAGTGTCAGTACTCAATCCCTTCCACCGCTCCCCTGCCCCTTTCATGGTCATGTGCGATGTTTTTCATCTCTGTGGCAATGTCAGCCATGGCCAGGAGTTCCTCCGGGGCACCCCTTCCGGTGAGCACCACATGCGTTTCGTTGCGGGCGGCAAGCAATGTCCTCACCTTCTCCACCGGTATCAGACCCTTTGAGAGGGCCACATTCACCTCGTCGAGCACGAGAAGAAAGGGCTGCTGCGAAAGGATATCCCCGGCAAAATTAAGCGCATTCTCCGCTCTTTCGTAATCCTCTCTTTTTGGCTCGAACACAAATTCTCCGGTGCCAAACTGATGAACCTCAACATGGGGGACAGGAATCTTTGTTTCTCCGGACTCTCCCTTTTTCAAAAACTGGATTATGACCACACGTTTTCCGTGGCCTGCTGCCCGCAGCGCCATGCCAAAGGCAGCGGTGGTCTTTCCCTTGCCGTCACCGGTGAGCACAATGATTCTTCCGCTCATTTTTGCAGCTGCTTTTTTATCCTTTCCATACCCTCGTCGCTCACCGCATGGGCGATGGATTCAATGGATGCATTTTTGAGTTCCTCAAGGCTGGTTATCCCTGCTCTGAAAAGCGCCTGGGCATCACGTTCTCCCACCACATGCCGCAGTTTCTGAAGGATGGCATCGCGGTTTCGATAGTTCTCTATCGCCTTGTGCAGTCCCTCGGCGGCCAGATTGCTGCAGTGCATTTTGATGGGAGGAAGCCCCTCCAGCGCATCCGCAATGTCATCCCTGCATATCTTCATTGCCTCATCCAGTGTTTTTCCCTTGGCAAGCTCACTGAGCATGGAGGAGGTGGCAATGGCTGCAGCGCATCCCATGGTCTCCCACCCTATGTCCGTAATTACATCACCATTAACCTTGATGTATATGTACATAACATCCCCGCACACCGGGTTGCCCACCTTGCCCACCGCATCGGCATTCTCCAGTTTACCCTTATTCCGGGGATGCAGAAAATGATCCATTACTGTGTTGGAGTACATCCTACTCAAGCTGTTTTCCAGTGATAATTTTCAGCGACCTGGGTATTTTGGTAACTTCTCCCATGGCGGTGGCAACAATCTTTTTCACCTTGTGGTGGTGCGCATTGTCTATGAGCCGCTGGGTGACAATGCCGTCGAATATGATGATACTCGGCTTGTTCTTGGGAAGCTCTTCTATCATCTTCTCGGTTTTCACCCGTTTTATCTCCTCGCCCTTGTCATTGAGAAAGACCGCGGTGTGGCTGCTCTTTCCCTCATCAAGCATGGTCTTGTACTGCTCGAGCTCGCCGCTCAATTTCTTCTCCTTCTTTATTCCCATGTTTTCCAGAAACTGGGCAGCCGGCACCTTGTTCTTCAGCGCCTTCATTATCAGTTTATAGGAGAGTTCCTCCACCTCCCGTGTCTGGGGGGCACGGGCCACAAAATCAATGTCAGCCACCTGCAGGAGTTCTCGCAGTACCAGCTCGCCGCCACGATCGCCGTCCACAAAGGCGGTGGAAATCTTTTCATTGCACAGGTCAATGATGGTCTGCGGGATGTTGGTGCCCTCCATGGCTATGACATTTTTTATCCCGTGCTTCATGAGATTGAGCACGTCATTTCTCCCCTCCACCACTATTATGGCATCGCTCTTGTCGATATTGGGGCCGGCGGGGAGTTTCTCCGGACCGTAGTACGTGATTTCTTCCACCTGCACCGACTGTTTTATTTCCTCGGATAAATCGGGCATCTCCTCCTTGCTCTGCTTTATCATCTCCTTTAAGAGTGCCTTTGCTCTCTCGGCAAGTGATTTTCGTTTTGCAATGCGGATATCCTCCACCTTCTCCACGGTGATTTCTGCCTTGCACGGACCGATTCTGTCAACGCTTTCAATGGCCGCCGCAATGATGGCAGTTTCCACCTTTTCAAGGGCAGAGGTGAGAATCAGGCTGCCCGCGCTCTTTCCGTGGTCCTGCTTGAGCTCTACCTCTATTCTTCCTATCCGTGCCGATTTCTGCAAATCACGCAGGTCGAGCTCCTCACCCATGAGTCCCTCGGTCTGCCCGAAAATAGCTCCTATCACGTCGGATTTATCTACTACGCCATCTACCTTTATCTT
>QMSU01000197.1 GCA_003650975.1 Thermoplasmata archaeon | reverse complement strand
GGTTACTGTGAGTTTTACCACATAGGTACCATTATCGGCGTATTTATGCGTCGGATTCTGAAGGGTGCTTGTGGCACCGTCGCCGAAGTCCCAGGCCCATGCCACCACTTCGCCGTCTTCATCGTCCGATTGGTCGGCAAAGGTGATGGTATCGAGATCGGTGGGGCTTGTGGGCATATAGCTGAAATCGGCGGTCGGTTTTTTATTCTTCAATATTTCAAAGGTTACCTGATGCTTGGTTTCCGTATTGCCCGCATTATCGGTTGCCTGATATTCCAGCGTATGGACTCCTTCGGCCGAAACCTTGAAGGGTGCGGAATAGGTGGCCCAGTTAACGCCGTCCAGCCGGTATTTGATGCTGGAGAGGCCTGACCCGCCTGTATCGCTTGCCGAGAGGGTTACCGTCACATCAGATGTATATTTTCCATCCTCAAGTGTACCCGCAAGATTGTGCGATGATGATGGTTTTGTTTTATCCACAGAGACATTGAATTCATCGGATGCATTGAGTCCCGCACCATTTCTCGCATAGAATTGCACAGTGTGTATTCCGTCTGAAAGGGTGAAGGGCTGAGTGTAGTCCTGCCACACGCCATTAACCCTGTATTTGAATTCGGAAATACCCGATATGCCATCAACTGCAGATAAATTAACGGTGACCGTGCTCGTGTACCATGGTGCATTGCCTGATGTGCCGCTCAGCTCGTATGAAAGTACGGGCGCTGTTTTGTCGATCTTGCACTCCCCACTCTTGGCCGTTTCCTCATTTCCGACGTTGTCAACTGAATAATACTCTATGGTATGGATGCCCTCGGTATCCACCATAAAAAACGATGATGCGTTGTAAAGCTGCCATGCCCCGCCATCTATGCGGTACATGGTATAGTTCACACCTGCAGAGGGCAGATCAACCCTATCAAATGTCACCACCACATTGTTAATGAACCATCCATTTTCACTTGCGGGACCGGTGAGATCAATGGTAGTTGCGGGCGGAGTGTTGTCCACATACACTGTGACGTTGTATATCTCTGTGGGGTTACCGAAACTGTCGTTTGCATAGTATTCAATGTAGTACATCCCTTCATTCTGCATGTAGAGAAGCATATCAGTGTTTAACAGTCCTTTCTGCCATGCGCTCCAGCTTCCATTCCATATCCGATAATAAATGTTGTAATCATGTTCATCGGTTGCATTGATATAAATTGGTGTTGCCGAGCTGATCCAGTCCGCGGTGCCATTGTTGTAGTACGGCATGCCGAACTCAAACGTCACAGCAGGTGGCATGATGTCGGCCTCAAGCATGGCATTATCAGTGGTGTTGTACAGGTACATGCCTTCTCCTGCAACCTGCCTGTCCGAGATGTTGATGTAGGTCATGCCACTCTGGATGGGGTTGAAGGTAAGTACTGCCAGTGTTCCTGCATCTGTGATGCCTGCAGGGCTGTCTACACTTGCCACAATGGTTACCTTACCGTTGACGTTATCGATTGAGCTGGTGAATATTGGGAATAACCCGCCATCTGTGGCTGTGACCTCAAAGGAGGTGGCATCGAAGGATATGTCGCACTGTATCACTGTCACCGCATTGCCATTTGGATCGACGGTAAGATTGAAATCAGCCGTCTCATTCCCGATGGATGCATAGTCTGGTGTGAACGCAAGTTCCACCGGAAGATTTCTCACTTCAACTGTGGCGTTATGGAGAGTGATGTTATATGGGGGTACAAGGCATTTGTTCACCACCAGATTTATGGCAGCAACACCCACTGCATTCTTTGCCTGGAAGGTGATGGTTGCCAGGGTCCCTCCTGCCACAGGCGTGGTACTGAATCCCCATATGTCATCTATTGTTCCACTTGCATTATCTATGGTGCCATTACCCATCAAATTGTCAAACATATCACCGTTTTCCACACTTACGGCAGTGAGAAGTGTGTTATCGAAGGTGAGCCAACACTGCGCAGTGATCACATCTGTGGCATTTATCACAATGTCAACGGTGAAGGTTTCTCCAAAATACACCGCATCCTTTTCGGGTACCACACTCATCTCTGCCTCTCCTATAAGCTGGGCACCCCCATGGGGAATTACTGCAAGGCTTATCGAAAGTAAAAAGATAAGGGAAAGAGGGAGGATTATTCCATTCCTGGTGCTTTTTTTCATGTTCATCAATCCTCCTCGTATGGTTAACCAGTCCATTTTGCAACCAGTGCGTAGATATCCAGTGCATCTATGACACCATTGCCGCTAAGGTCGTATATCTGTACCGTGGCCCAGTCAGGACTGCTCTCGTTCTTGCCCCAGTTGGCGATGATGTAGTACAGGTCAAGGACGTTCACCATACCATCGCCGTTGAAGTCTTCCTCTATTGGTTCAACGTAACACTCTGCCTGCGCTGTGGTTTCATTGGTTGGTATGCCGTTGCTGTTGCCCAAATTGTCCTCCGCATAGGCATAGAACTCGTAGTATCCCGGTTTGTAGTAGCCATCATCTGGATTCCAGATGAAGCTGAACACATGGCTGGTTGCGTTCTCGTATGTTGTCCATTCGTAGGTATCATAAACCATCCACTCGCTCCAGCTTCTATCACCACCACCGTCCTCCTCGGCGCTGTATCTGAAGTAGAGTGTCACCGTATGCACTCCCGCATGGGCATCTGTGGCATATACCGTTACATTGAATGGCATTGCATGGGTGCAGTCGACGCTCACATCGGTGACCGGTCCGGTTTCGTCAACGACGAATTTCTGTGCCTTCACTTCCACCTCGTTGCCCTGTGCATCAATGGCCTTGATGTACATGTGATAGAGCACTCCTTCCTCAAGACTGAACTCCGGTATATCCTTGTAGTCATCCAGTATGAATGTGTAGGAGATGTTGTAGTAGCCGTTGATTCCCGGATCATTCACTGTCCACTCCGTAATGGGTTCCCAGTGGGTTCCCGGTCCTGGTACTTCGAAGGTGATGTACAGTTCGTCAACACCGCTCGCATTGTCCGGGTCAGGCTGATCCACCACGGTGACGTAAATCGGGGTGTCCCACTTGAGCACATAGATGGATTCCTCGCCGGCTGGTTTCGGATAGCTCGGCTCGCCGTCAACCTTGGTCACCACCGGTGGTACCCTGTCCTTGATGACCTCGCATTCTGCATCGTAGGTTCCGTGGTAGAACGGTGGCTGCTCCACATTGCCAAGGCAATCATAGGCAATGGATTTGAAGCGGTAGTAGCCGCCGCCCTCGGGCGCATCAAAGGAGAGTGTCCAGTTGTCAGCGGTTCCGTCTGGATGAGTGATGAGTGTGGTGTTGGTGGCATAGAGCACCCAGCTGTCGCCCCATGATTCGTTGTCTGCATCATAGAGGTAATATACCTCAACCTTGCAGACACCCACCGGTCCTGAATCCTCGCTGCATCCGAAGTCCTGTATGTCCACCACGGTGATGTTGAATGGTGTTTCCTCCCGCTCATACGGGACGATTTCATCGACC
>QMSU01000196.1 GCA_003650975.1 Thermoplasmata archaeon | reverse complement strand
GGTTATGCCGGCATCGGCAAGCGGTGTGCGGAGTGCCTCATGCATACAGTAAATCCCCTGAATACCTTCTTCGCGAAAATCAATAAACCTTCCGGTGCCATTGTATATCATCTTCTGTAACGATTGCACAATTCCCTTCACGATTTCTTCCTTTCCTGCAGAGGCAAGCAATCGGTGCTTCAACCCATCGGGCGGTGCAACCACTGCCCGTAAATCCATGGTGCGAACCGTTGCGCGGACCGTCTCGGCAAAGATGCTGTCACCCAGATGGGTGTGATAATTGACAAATCTCGGGAGGATAATGCCGCGGAAGAGGGGGGTGGCCGGTGGTATGCTCCCCCGCCCCATGGCCACAATCCGGCCGTTCTCAAATTCAATCCATCCATCAAAAAATTCCTCTTTGGTGCAATCCCATATCCATCCGGCTGCAACGTGCGACTGTTCATGGTTATGCACGACTATCTTCATCGGCCCCACCTGCTCATGTTTTTTTCCGGCACAGCTATCCCTCAGGGGTAATTTATCGGCACGGCGTTTATAAGCATTCCCCGGTCATGTCCGGACCGACGGAGTGGTCGCTCAAAAATTTTTGAAATAAGATTTATAAGTTTATAAAAGGTGTATAGTGGTACGAGACCATATGGTATCTCGGAGAGGATAACATAAAGATTGTGCTGGCAACTCCTCCAGGAACAACAACGGAACTATGGCCACCCCTGGGGCTATTGTATATCGCGGCCAGTGTGAGGAGCAGGCGTGATGATGAAACAGTGGTGATTGATGCGTTCTGCGAGAATCTCACGGAAAATGAGCTTGTCAGCCGCATTGTAAAGGAAGAGCCTGACATGGTGGGGTTGAACTGCTCGACCCATACCTTTCTGGATGCCATCGCCACACTTTCAGAGGTGAAAGAAAAACTCCCGGATACAGTGCTCGCCATGGGCGGATACCACGCCACCTTTGCCGCAGAACACATTTTGAGAGAATACCCCTGTGTTGATTTCATCATCAAGGGCGAGGCAGAACATGCCTTTGTCTCACTGCTGGAATGCATTGAGAGAGGGGAAAAACCTTCCATGGTGGAGGGCATCAGTTTCCTTAACAGCGGGAAATATATGAGCAACCCCCTCACCCTGATACAGAATCTGGATGCGCTTCCCTTCCCCGCACGGGATCTGGCACATGCGGTGGAATACGGATATTTTCATGAGGAAATCCCCCTCACCTTCGGGAAATTCACCACCATCAATACGTCCCGGGGATGCCCCTTTAACTGCACCTACTGCTCCTGTGCCGCATTTTCCGCACGAACATGGCGAAGGAGGAGCGCCGAAAACGTCGTCGATGAGCTCGAAGAGCTGTACAAGGAGGGATTTGAACAGTGTGTGGTGGTGGATGATAACTTCACCTTCGACAGAAAGAGAGTGGAGAAAATCTGCCGCCTCATACGGGAGCGGGGCATTCACATGCAGCTGTACTGCGAGGGGAGGGTCCACAATGCATCCTACTCCCTTATGAAAACAATGAAGCGGGCGGGATTCAATGTGATGTATTTTGGCGCGGAGAGCGCCTCCCCTCATGTGCTGAAGTATTACAACAAAACCATTACTCCGGAGCAGACAAAAAGGGCCGTGGAAAATGCCAAAAAGGCGGGCATGATTGTCATCACCTCCTTTATTTTTGGAGCGCCTGTGGAATCAGCGGACGACATTCTCAGAACCGTACGTTTTATAGAGCAGATTCGCCCTCACGCAATCCAGATAAACATTCTCGACTGCCTGCTGGGAACGCCCATATGGGATGAACTTGTGGAAAGCGGGATGGTGGCCGATGGGGACTGGAAGAGAAACCATCGCATTTATGAGTATCCGGTGAGCGGCTTTTCGCGGGAGGAACTTGAGCGATATGTGAATCAGGGTTATGAAACATATATCACCTCATGGAAGAATGCGGGAGGATTGAAGGATCTGGCAAGACTCATGATTGCCAACAAAACCGCGAGGAAGATAGTGATGGGTAACCTTTTCAATCCCCACGTGAGAGAACGCCTTTCCAAAAAGATGCGCATCTATGAAGAGAAGTGAGGAGACGGCGGGCATGAGAAACTCGCCCTCTCGATGATGGTGGTGAGGAATGTTTTTCTTTCAATTTTCTTTTTATTCAGAAGAATCATTCACCCAGAAGGTAACTGTCCCAAATCCAGTAGCCCCTATTTTTACATGTTGATTTCCTGGAACAAACCAGTCTGACTCAAAGTATCTTAGTTGAGGGTATACAAATCTTCCATATATATACCATCCTGTTCCCCATATGGTATGCTCCACATCACGATGATATTCCTCGCTTTTTATATAAATAACTGCTTCACCTGTGAAATAAAATCCTGTTTTTGCATTTACAGATAACTCCTTGCAATCTAGAAGGGTGCCAAAGCTGTCATATATGTTTCTTAGTCCGAAAACAAAAAATGTTCTTGTGTATACATTATAACACTGATGACTGAGTATCTCATTTTCGTTGCCCTCAGTTTTACCTTTATTTGCTGAGATAAAACTTGGCAACAAAAGAAATGATATGAGCACAACAACAATGATTTTATTTTTCACATTTTTATACTGTTTTGGATATTTAAAACTTATATCGCTTAGTTATTGAAATGGTGAATAAAACTGCTGTGGGTTGTACTGCACCTGAGATGCGCCAAATATTAAAATAGGAGCTCTGGTTCACAATTGTTACCATGGATACCACCGACCCAATATGCGGCATGAAGGGTACCATCCCTGCCCACGGCCACTATTTCTGCAGCGAACACTGCATACGGAAATACGAGGAACAGCACAACATCTCCGATGATAAAAAATACTGCCTCGGTTGCGCCGCAGGTGCGGGTATTCCATGGTACAGGGAGAGACTATTCATTGTCGGCATGGCAGTGATGGTGATGCTTGTTCTTGGATACATAATCCCTGCCCTGTATCCATTTTTCGAGGCATTCATCGACTACCTGAAGCTCATATGGTGGGCCATTGTGATAGGATTTTTCATCGGCGGCATCATTGACTATTTTGTGCCGCGAACGTACATTGAAAAATATCTGTCACGCCACAGAAAGAGAACCATAGTGTATGCCATCATATTCGGCTTTTTGATGAGTGCCTGCTCGCACGGCATCCTGGCCATTGCCATGGAACTGTATAAAAAGGGGGCAAACACCTCATCTGTGGTGGCATTTTTGCTGGCCTCGCCGTGGGCCAACCTACCGATTACCATACTCCTCTTCGGTTTTTTCGGTGTGAAGGCCGCAGCCATTGTGGTATCCGCACTTGTGATTGCCGCTACCACCGGCCTGATATACCTGCGCCTTGAAAAGAAGGGGATGGTTGAGTGCGGGCGGTGCATGCATGGCGAGGATACCGCCGTGCTGGCTGATTTTTCCATAAGAAAGGACATAAAGAGAAGGTGGCGGGAATATGAATTCACCCTCCCGAAT
>QMSU01000195.1 GCA_003650975.1 Thermoplasmata archaeon | reverse complement strand
CCTCTTTTACCAGCCTATATGGGATATTATTTGAATTTAAACAAGGAAAGAGGAGATAGGCGAGGAAAAAGGCAACTCATCATGGATGGCCTGATTAAAGGCGTTCAACCGGCCCTGGGCATCCTTGTTTTTTATACCCTCATTGGCATTTTCATAATATTCGCCGGGAATAAAATCAAATCCTACATACCTCTCTTTGAGCCGGTTGTTGGTGCAATACTCATAGTACTCGGCATATTGATGATTGCGGAAATTTCCGTCTTCAACAAACTTTCCTTCAGGGTCACCGGCAAGCTGTCAAAGCTTTCAGAAAAGGCCCGCTTTGCACTGTTTCTCTATGGGATTATATACGGTGCGGCCGCCGCAGGATGTACAATGCCGGTATTCATATCAATAATACTCATTGCAATTTCAACTGGAGGGTTTTTGTTGGGCCTCTCGCTTTTTTTACTCTACGTTCTGGGTATGATGGGTTTGATGATCTTCGTTACGCTGTTAATTGCACTGTCTGCCGAGACATTCATCAAAAAACTGCGGAATTTAACCCATTATATTGAGAAAATAGGAGGAGTGGTATTGGTAATTGCCGGTGTGTTTATTATCTACTATGCCTTTGCGGCTCTCATATAAGCAATGGGGAGAAAAAAAGGGAGGAAAAACCCCAGCCTGAAATGCCTCTCTCTTGGTTATGTGAGGGATTGCTCAAATACCCTGCGAGTGGGCCCCTAAATATTTACATAGGAGAGTCTGATTATACGCTGATACTAGGATACTATGGTTTTCATATTCTTTACGGCAGGCAGAAAGCGAATTCACGAACCGTCACGCTACCGGGCACTGGTACGGGAGATGAAATCGGAGAAGGCCCGTCCCCCGCAGGATCTGATTCATGAGGCGCGTCAGCTGAAGGACCCCTACTATACATCGCTTGCCCTCTTTTCCCTTTCCGCTGACCCCCGGCTTTCGCTTCAGGAGGCATATGACATCGCTCTGGATGCAGTTCGTGCTGCATGCGATGTTCCGAGACTCTGGCGAAGGGCCGAGCTTTTGACCACGCTTGCTAGAAAGATGAAATCATGGCGCGGAGATGGGGCTGCTGAAAAAAGAGAGCATCTGATGGATGCACTGCTGGAATCCGTGGTTGCCATGCCCGACGGAAAGGACCTTTCAGATGCCATTGCTGGTTGTGTCTCCCGCCTTGGCTGCAGCCGTGTGAAACCGCTTCTTGAGAGGGCCCTCTCCAACACTGGTTTTGAGGATGCGGGGGCAAAGGCGGTCATCCGCCGGTGGGTCCATCACTGCGGTTCGCCGGAAGCCGTACAGGGCGACATTATGACGGTGCTGAACGCGGTGGATAACCGCGCAGTGCGCTCAAAACTCATGGGGTATCTCCATCTGCAGCTACGGAGAACAGGAGCGATCCTCCGCGATGACCGTACGCCACTTCATGATGCCGTCAGTGAAGCACTCTCCATAAACGATGGAGAGCAGCAGATGGAGACATTCAGATACCTTGCAAAAACGGTTTCAGCAGCGGACGATGTGCGTATCCTGAAGAATGCAGTGGATAATCTCGAAAGCCTTTCCAGCAGGGCAAAAATTATCACCGCCCTTGCAGGAAGTGCGGACAGGGCGGAGCTGAGGGAGGCGGCAATAACGCTGTTTACAGAGGCACTCCACACGAGCGCTGAGGTGGAGAACCAGCGTGAGAGGGCACTCATACGAATGAATGCAGCCCTGGGTCTTGCGCGATGCCAACAGATGGAACTGGCGCAGCGCGCATATCGCGCGGCGCTGGACGACTGCGGCGAAAATGCCCGGCTGAGAAACAGGATATGCCGGTCAATGGAAGAGCACGGACTGCTGCCACCTGAGGAGTGTGATGCTGTACCACGCAACCGGCCTCATGAGAAGACAGTAGATGATGTGCGGGCAATCAGGCACATGCTGGCGCTCTACAACACCTATGAGGGAGGTATCACACCGGTGCACCTTCGGGCAATAGCACGGGCGGCACCCCTCTGTATCGCCTTCGGGATGGACCTTGTCCTCATTGGTTTCCCCATCGACGATACCGATAAACTGGTGGCATACGTCACGGGTGACACGAATATCGGGAGGGACGGGAAATATCTTGAAGAACTGGCGAGGCAGGGGCGTGTGGTGCTCGCAGCCCGCACCGTTCCCGAACTCTGGGATACACTGGGCATGCCGGTTGCCACCACCTCGCACCCGGAAGAGGAAAAGAAAATTGTAATGAGTGAGGCGATCAGGCTGGCACGATTGCACCACCCCCTCCAGCGGGCCTGCATTATAATGGGACTTGGGAAAAAGGGACTTCCTCACCTGCTGCTGAAAGAGATTCCCCATCATCTGGAACTCACGGGGAAGAATGTCTCCCTGGAAACGTGCACCGCCATGGGTGTCATTGCACAGCAGGTGCATGATGCGCAGATGCTCGCTGACGGAAAAAGTGGATAGCGTACCCGGTGCCCTTCATTTTCCCGAAGGACAAAACATTCATACCCGCCGTGTGTTTATGAGCGGGAATCATGAAACGATATCACCTGCGCCGGGATGATATGGTCATGGGCGAGAATGAGATGATGGAGGTAATCGAACAGCAGAGCTACCTCATGCTTGCACTGTGCAGGGACGGTGAACCGTATCTTGCCACGGTAAATTATGCCTATGATGCCGAGCATCGATGCTTTTACTTCCACTGTGCTGCGGAGGGAAAAAAGGTGGATTTCATGAAGGCAAATCCGGTGGTGTGGGGGCAGATACTTGATGACAGGGGCTATCTTTCAGAAGAATGTGACTACGCCTACCGCACGGTTCAGTTCAGAGGGAGAGTGACCTTTCTTTCGTCCCGGGAAGAAAAAATGAGCGCGCTCCTCATGATGCTCTCACAGCTGGAGAAACATCCGGATGAGGTGCGAGAGAAAGTTCTCACAGAAAGCAAACTTGAGACGGTCGCGGTGGGCAAAATACGTATTGAGGAGATGAGTGGAAAGAAGAACGAAAAATGAGGATGTTCCTTTCACTCTGCAGGCGGGGCGGAAATTGAATCCCTTGTATGGCGCCCGTTCACCAGTCTCATTATCCCCTTCCGGTTTTCGTTTTTCAGCGGCTCCGGCAATAACTCGTCCGGTACGTTCTGGAATGCCACGGGACGGAGAAAGCGCCGTATGGCGGTCATTCCCACAGAGGTGGTATGCGGTGCCGTGGTGGCAGGATACGGTCCTCCATGTTGCATGGCATGACACACTCTCACCCCGGTGGGAACACCATTGAGTATCACCCTTCCCACCCTCTGGATGAGCTCATGGAACAACGGCCCCATGTGATGGTATTCCGATTTCTCTGCATATATGCTTCCGGTGAGCTGTCCGGGGAGATGCACAGCAATCTTTCGCATTTCATCTGTATTTTCACAGAAGACGAACAGTGCCACGGGCCCGAAATGTTCTTGCTGAAGTTCACTGTGCTTCAGGAATGTGGCCGCAT
>QMSU01000194.1 GCA_003650975.1 Thermoplasmata archaeon | reverse complement strand
GATTGCCTTCATCGTGTTTGCCGCGGTGGAGATTGTGAGCAAGGCGTATTTGAAAACCAGTTACCTGCTCATCGCACATCATACGGGAATCAAAGCGTTCGGAAAGGCCGGATTTTTCTATCTTGCGGGCACCGTGATGACGGCAGCGGTGGTGATATTCTTCACATTCATTGTAACTGCCACAAGCAGAGCAATTGACACATGGCCCCTCTCCTTCGTGCTCTATCTGGTGCTCCTGATGTGTGGATTTGGCATTCTTATTGTGGCGAAAATTTACGAGATTATGGGATATTTTTCACTTACCATATGAAAAACAATTTTTTATAAGGGGGAGATGCCTCCGGATATGTCAGAGAGAACATATCATTGCGGGGAATGCTATTCCTCCGTTTCCGCCCTCCATTCCGCATCCAGCACCTCGCGTATTTTTTCCGCCTTTTTCTTTCCGATTCCCTCCACTTCCTGCAGCTGCTCAGACTCCGCATTCATGATGCGCACCACGCTGCCGAAATGCCGCAGCAGGCGTCTGGCAAGCACCGTGGATACACTGGGAAGCCCCTCCACGATGAACTGCTGCCATTCACTCACCCCCATATGAGGTCTTTTTCCCCTGAGCGATACTTCTCTTCTGCGGGTGTGCTGCTCGCGAAGGGCAATGGCATAGAGGAGCGATGCCGTTTCCTCGGCATCTCTTGTTCTGATAACGGATATCTCGTAATCAGTAAGGATACTTGCAATGGCCCCATAAATGGCCCTGTCCGTGATGTTTCTGGAGAACAGCCCCTCGTTTTCAATGATGAGCACTGGTTTTTCGTAGGCATTCTTGAGTCGTACCACCTGGTCAAAAATGCGTTTTTTTACCAGGGAGTCGAGAAAATCCACGGCCCTCTTGCGCTCCACCGCAACCCGCTCGCTCAGTATGTAATCCCCCACCGGCAGCTGGCACAGTTCCACCTCTGCCGAAACCTTCAGCATGCTGGGGATGCCGGAATATGTTTCCCTCGTGTCGGCTATGATTCTGACCCTTTCCATACTGGTAAGCAAAAGAAGTAATAAGATTTTTTTGAAAATGCTCAAATTTTTATAGTGCAAGCAGCTTATCATCATGATTGTTGCTCCTTCGGTGCTCTCCGCTGATTTTTCCAAACTGGGCGAGGAAATTGAGAATGTGGAACGTGCAGGAGCAGACTGGATTCACATAGATGTGATGGACGGCAGTTTTGTGCCCAACATCACCATTGGTCCCTGCGTGATACGCCACATGAAAAAGGCGAGCAACCTTCCCTTCGATGTGCATCTCATGATCGAGCATCCCGAAAGGCATTTCATGGAATTTGTGGATGCGGGAGCCGATTATCTCACCGTGCATGTGGAGGCCACCAGAAGCCTGTACCGCCTCATAAAGGAAATACAGAAGCACTGCAGGGCGGGTGTCTCGCTCAATCCCGCCACCCCACTCTGCGCCGTGGAGCAGATAATTCACGAGGTGGACCTGCTCCTCATAATGAGTGTGGAGCCCGGTTTCGGGGGTCAACGCTTCATTCCGGAAAGCGTGGAGAAGGTGAGACGGGCGCGGGAGATGCTGGACGAGAGAAACAGCGATGCGATTCTCTCCGTTGACGGAGGCGTGAACGAGGAAAACGTTGCACTGCTGAAGGATGCGGGCGCCGACGCCGTGGTGGCCGGCTCCTACATATTCACCAGTGGAGATTACAGAGAGGCGATACAAAAATTAAAGCGGTAGGCCGCCTGTTCAGTGATGGTGGAGCTGGTCTTCAAGCTGCTTTATTTTGTGCCGGATTTTGTCTATTCTCCTTTCGTATTTTCCCTTCAATCTTTCATACTTCTCTGGTTTGAGTGAATGTTTTTTTTCTTCCAGTTTCTCCAGGTCTCTTTTTACCAGCGCCCTCATCTCATTGAGATCCTCTATCTTTTCCCTCAGCTTTTGTTCGTCTGCCATGACCCCAAATATAAATAGAGGAGAAAAGCTTTACTGTTTATGCAGGTGAACCAGTTCCTCGGGTTCGGGTTCGAGTCCAATGTATACCTCCTTTCGGACACGAAAACGGCGCTCATTGATACCGGTACCGGACTTTACATGGGGGATTTGCTCGCTTCACTGGAAAGGGAAATTGACATCGGGGACATCGAGTATATCATTCTCACCCACGAACACTTCGACCACTGCGGCGGGGTGAAAACACTCAAGGAGTTGAGCAATGCCCGGGTGTGTATGCACGAATATGGCGCTCCCGTGGTGGAACAGGGACTCGAATGGAGTGCCGGGTTTTTCAATGCCCGCCAGCCAAGGGCAGATGTGGAGATGAAGCTTAAAGAGGGGGACGTGCTTGACCTGGGCGATGTCTCCCTTCACATCATCCATACGCCGGGGCACTCCCCTGGAAGCATCTGCATTTACGAACCGGAAAGCAAATCACTTTTTTCCGGCGATACCGTGTTTGCCCACGGGGATGTGGGAAGGACCGATTTTTTCGGAGGGGATGTTGAGGCGCTCATTCATTCCGTGGAAAAACTTGCCCGCATGGACGTTGAGAACCTCTACCCCGGACATGGGGAGTATGTGCTCGGTGAGGGAAGCGCCCACATTGCACGGGCGCGACGGTATCTCTCGCCACCATGAGAATCCCATCTTTTCAATACACCGTCACTCCCTTTACGCCTCTGGCCTTCCCCAGTTTCTTGATGAGCCGGGGCGGAAGCGATTTTTCCGTGATGATGAACAGTTTTGGTTCTTCGGTCATCGCATAATCATCCACATTTGCCTGGCGTATGCTGATGTGTTCCTCTGTGAGAATCGATGCCACTCCCGCCAGTATGCCGGGCATGGATGCATCGGTGGGTATTATCTCCACCACGCCCCACTTCATTTCAGGTGCGAGCTCTTTGAAATTGCAGGTTGGCCTGAGTAGGCTGAAGATTTTTTTCAATTCGCGGTTTCTGTTTATTGTTTCAATGGTACCCATCACCGCCCTCCTGTCCACCCCTATTGATCGTGCTATCTTGGAGAAGGAAAGTTCAATGGAGCCGCAGTACACCCTTCCATTTCGCACACTCAGCCCATATGAGAGAAATGTCTGTGCCACCTTCTGCTGTGCAGGATATGACTTAAAATATTTTGAGAGGATCTTCTTCCACATAAGAGGGTAACCGGAGAGATAATAATAAGCTTGCTATAAAGTATAAAATTATACTTTAAAGTATAAAATTATACAAAATTTTATATATTGCCGGAACATACCGGTATATGGAGAGAGATAAGATTATGCTGGACGAGGCAAGCATTCCGGATAAATGGTACAACATCCATGCAGACGTGGACCTTCCGCCACCCATTCACCCTGCCACACACGAGCCAATAACGCCGGAGGACCTTTCGGTGATTTTCCCGAAAGAACTCATTGCACAGGAAATGAGTAAGGAACGATGGATTCCTGTTCCTGACGAGGTGCGGGACATTTATCGTATATGGAGACCCACTCCCCTTTACCGGGCCCGGCG
>QMSU01000193.1 GCA_003650975.1 Thermoplasmata archaeon | reverse complement strand
GCCGTGCCGTTGCTCAAACAACTCAGCCACCTGCCGGTCGTCGTGGACCCCAGCCACGGGACGGGCAAATGGGAACTGGTGGAGCCGGTCTCGCGGGCGGCCGTGGCCGCCGGAGCCGACGGCCTACTCATTGAAGTCCATCCCCATCCCGAGGAAGCCCTTTCGGACGGGGCACAGTCCCTCAAACCGGCCCGTTTTGCCGACCTGATGCGGGGCCTGCGGCCCGTGGCCGCAGCGGTCGGGAGGACGCTGTGAAAGCATTAGCGGAGACCCAAGTCACTATCGTTGGGTTGGGACTGATGGGCGGCTCGCTGGCGGGGGCATTGCGCGGGAAGTGCCGGGCCGTCGTCGGCGTGGCGCGACGGGCGGAGACGATTGAGACGGCGCTGGCCCGTGGCCTGATTGACCGGGGCACGACCGACACGGCAGACGGCGTGCGCGAAGCGGACGCGGTTGTCCTGGCGACGCCAGTGCGCGTCATCATGCGTCAAATGCACGAAATCGCCCCCCTCCTCCCGAAAAGCTGTCTGCTGATGGACCTGGGCAGCACCAAGTCTCAGATCGTCGCCGAGATGGCGCGATTGCCCAACCACGTTCAGCCGTTGGGCGGGCATCCGATGTGCGGCAAGGAGGTATCGGGCATCGGGGCCACAGACCCGGCGATTTACCGGGGTTGCACTTTCATTCTCACGCCGTTGCCGCGCACGTCGGAGGAGGCACTGGCCCTGGGCCGTGAACTGGTCGAAGCCGTCGGCGCAAGTCCTCTGGTGCTCGCAGCAGAGCGCCAGGACTTCCTCGTCGCCACCGTGAGCCACCTGCCCTACCTGCTGGCCTGCGCGCTCGTCGCCACGGCCGACGCCCTGACCTCCCCCGACCCTGCGGCGTGGGAGATCGTGGCCGGTGGCTTCCGCGATACGTCGCGCCTGGCCGGCAGCGACGTGACGATGATGGTTGACATCCTGCTGACCAATCGGGAGGAGGTGCTGAAAGCACTGGAGGTCTGCCAGGCGCAGTTGCGCTGCCTGACCCGTCTCGTGGAAGCCGGAGATGAGGATGAGGTGCGAGACGTACTGAGCGCCATCCGTGCCAAACGACAGGAGATGTTCCCGTGAACCTGACCGTTCATCCAGGCGGGCCATTGCGTGGCTGCGTGCGTGTCCTGGGCGATAAATCCATCTCCCACCGGGCGCTGCTGCTCGCTGCCCTGGCCGACGGCGACAGCCACATCGCCAATTTTCTTCCCTCCGGCGATTGCCTGGCGACGCTGGCCTGCGTTCGAGCGCTGGGCGTCGATGTGACTTCCATCCCCTCGGCTTTGCTCAGGGCAGGCCCCGGCCCTTCACCCTACGAGGGGACCGCGTTCGTCGTCCACGGGCGCGGACTGCACGGACTGCGGCCGCCCGCCGCGCCACTGGACTGCGCCCGCTCCGGCACAACGATGCGCCTGCTGGCGGGCATCCTGGCGGGGCAACCGTTCTCCAGCACGCTCACCGGCGACCGGCAACTGCTCCGCCGCCCGATGCGCCGCATCGCCGAGCCACTCCGCAGCATGGGCGCCGAGATCGAGACCGCCGGCGGCCACGCTCCCCTGACCATTCGCGGGCGGCGGCTGCACGGCCATGAGCACACCCTGGCCGTCGCCAGCGCACAGGTCAAGAGTGCGCTGCTGTTGGCCGGGCTGTACGCCGACGGCCCCACCACCATCCGCCAGCCGGGGCCGGCCCGGGACCATACCGAGCGGATGCTCGCTGCGATGGAAGCCAACGTCCAAGTGACCAGCCTCGCCGTCACCCTCTCGCCTCTTTCTTCTCCCCTCGCCCCTCTCTCCCTCAGCATCCCGGGTGACATTTCGTCGGCGGCCTTCCCGCTGGTCGCGGCGGCGTTGGTGCCCGGCTCGGAGGTCACCGTCGAAGGCGTGGGCGTCAACCCCACCCGCACCGGCCTGTTGGACGTGCTGCGGACGATGAGGGCCGACGTGACGCTGCATCACGAGCGCGAGCAGGGAAACGAGCCGGTGGCCGACATGACGGTGCGGGCCTCGGAGCTGCGGGGCGTGGAGGTTGGAGGCGACACGGTGGTGCGCATGATTGACGAGTTCCCGGTGCTGGCCGTCGCCGCGACGCAGGCCCACGGCCCCACCGTCGTGCGCGATGCCGCCGAGTTGCGCGTCAAGGAAACCGACCGCATCGCCGCCATCGTCGCCGGATTGCGGGCACTGGGCGCGCGCATCGAGCCGCTGCCCGACGGGTTCATCGTCGAAGGGCCGACCCCCCTGCGCGGCGGAGTAGTGGATAGCTACGGCGACCACCGGCTGGCCATGGCCCTGGCCGTGGCTGGACTGATCGCGGAAGGAGAGGTCGTGATCAAGAACGCTGGATGCATCGGCGATTCCTTCCCCGGTTTCGTCGAACTGATGCGAGGTTTGGGAGCGGCAATGTCTATCACAAAGGCAGGGTAGACGTGATGCGTATTGCGTATTGCGTGTCGTGTGGCGAATAAACGAAACACGCAGCACGCAATACGTTCCAACTGTAAGTCAGGACACAAAATGACTTCTTCCTCAATCAAAATCAACGGACACACGCAATTAGTTGGATTGCTCGGCTGGCCGGTGGAACACAGCCTCTCGCCAGCTATGCACAACGCCGCTTTCGAGGTGCTGGGGCTGAACTGGTGCTACGTCCCACTGCCGGTGCCGCCGGAGCGGGTCGGAGCAGCCGTGAAAGGACTGGCCGCCTTGGGCTTCTGCGGTGCCAACGTGACCGTGCCACACAAACAAGCGGTGATGCCCTACCTGGACGAGATTGACGAGACTGCCCAGGCCATCGGGGCGGTGAACACCATCCTCGTGCGGGAGGGGCGGTTGATCGGCTACAACACCGACGGCGACGGTTTTCTGGCCGCGCTGCGGGAAGCGGGCTTCACCCCGGCCCAGCGGCGGGCGTTGGTGCTGGGGGCCGGCGGCGCAGCGCGGGCGGTGGCCTACGCCCTGGCCCAGGCCGATTGCGCCGTCGCCATCCACAACCGGACGGAGCAGCGGGCGGTGCAACTGGCCCGCCATATCCAGCGCGCCGGTACCCGCGCACCCGTCACCTGGTTGTCAACAGACGCCTTACCGACCGAAGTAGACCAGGCCCGCTTCGACCTGTTGGTCAACGCCACCTCGGTCGGCCTGTGGCCCCGCACCGACGCTACCCCCTGGCCGGAAACGTTCCCCCTGCCCTCTCACTGGACCGTCTATGACCTGGTCTACAACCCGAGGGAAACACGGCTGCTGGCCCAAGCCCGCGCCGCCGGGGCCACAGCGGTCTGCGGGCTGGGGATGCTCATCCACCAGGGGGCACTGGCCCTTGAGTTGTGGACCGGCCATCCGCCGCCGGTGGAGACGATGCGCGTCGCCGCCGAAGACGCGCTTGGATGGTGAGCATGGAGGGGAGGAACAGGTGGTGATGATGTTGCGATTTCTGACCGCTGGTGAATCCCACGGCCCCTGCCTGACCGCCATCGTGGAGGGGCTGCCGGCCGGCCTGGCGCTGGACGTGGCAGCCATC
>QMSU01000192.1 GCA_003650975.1 Thermoplasmata archaeon | reverse complement strand
TCCATACCTCTGGTTGAATATCTTTCTACAGGTGTTACATCTATACCTCTGTACTCCATTCCTTTGAAAACCATACTTTACCACATCACTTGAACTGCAATAGGGACATCTGGGAATATCCTCATCTACTTCTTCTTTTAGTTTAATAATGTCCTTCTGCATCCCATCCACCAAAAGAGAAATACGTTGACCCTTTATAAGTCAACTCTCAGTTGATGGGGTGCCTTATTGAAGGCCGAGACTGCCAAAGTTAACCACCCCATACCTCATTTTCTCGCACTTTTCTCATGAAGGATAGTAAAAAAGATACATGGCATTTTCACATTCTCAATCAGGTGAGTGATTACATTCTTTTCTCTTTTCTTATCTTATCAGGACACTGTTAAGTTAAGGATATTTTGCGGTCTCTAATCCCTCTTGAGTAAAAGAATCTCCCGCTTAACTTGATACTCTTTCTTACCGGTGCCGAAAATCTTGTATCATGTTCGTTCATATCACGGAGTGTCAAATCAAAAAAAATCGATGACAAAAAGAAAGGGAAAAGAAAAGGGAAAAAGGGGTTGTAGGGTTACCAGTTGTAAATCAGTGCTCTGATGGTCTGGGTCTGTGTGTTTCCTGCAATATCCTTGGCCACTACCTTTATCACTGTCTCTCCGAAGCTTGGTTCGTCGAGTGTGTAGACCACATTTCCGCTGTATGTTCCCTTGAGCTGGTTATTAACGTACAGCTCCACATTCTGTATTCCAGATGTGGCAGTGTCCACCACTGTGGCAGTGACCGAAATGCTGCCAATGACCACTGGTCTGTATCCTATCCATGGGAGTATGGGTCTGTCAAACAGATAGATGTAGTTGGCTGGTTTCTGAATGGTTATTGTGGGACCATAGAAGTCAATGTTCACCTGTCTGGTCTTCACACCTTCTTCATTCCCAGCATTGTCAACCGAGTAGTAGTACACGGTATGCGCTCCATCGCTGTCGATGACAAATGGACCTGTGTAAGTATTCCAGTTTCCATTATCTATCTTGTATAATGTATGGGATACGCCGCTTGCATCATCGGTTGCCTCAAGCGATACGGTGACCGGTGTCACATACCAGCCATTCTCACCTGTTGGTTCAGCTGGCGAGAGATCACAGAATGTTGCTGGTTCACCGCCACCGACCTGTATCATGTAATGCTTCTCTCCCACATTGTCAAGTCTGTCATGCGCCACAATGAAGAGGTCATAGTATCCGTCGGGTAGTGTGAATGGTCCTTCGTAGAGCATCAACTCTCCATCCTCTCCAAGGCGGTATTCGATTCTGTCAACACCGCATCTGTCATCAACTGCATTGATTTCAATCAGTGTTTCAGGAGTGATCTGGTCAATGTTATCCAGTGTTACCTCATGTATGCCGCTGAATGCGAGATCCACTTCGGGTCCATCCACATCCAGCACATAGGTTTCAAGGTGATGAACCTCTTCGTTTCCTGCAAGATCCACCGCCCAGTATTCAATGATATGTGGTCCAGGTGCATATCCCCAGATTTCGTTGAGCTGGAAGACCGCATCCTCGTTCCAGTCCTTTTCAAAGAGTACACCATCAATCTTGTAGTATATCTTCCAGGGCGAGTCCTCTGCATCAGTTGCAGTGATGGTGAATCTCGATGCCCTCTTGACATAGCCATCGGGGTCGAGTGTCACAGTGAGGTCTGATACAGGTGGTGTCTCATCAGCAAGGATGATAACGGATATCTCCTGCTCATCGTTCTCCGGATTGTCATCCTGTACCAGTGCCGTCACCACAATGCGGTACTCGCCTGGCTCTGCATCCCATGCAGGCAGGAAGTCCACGGTGGTGCATTCACCAGCCGGCAGGTCAGTGACCGTTTCCTCATCAAAGTACACCAGTTCCTGTGGTGGTCCTGTGGTGTATGGAATGGCAAGCGCACATACCTCTGCACCGCCTTCAAAGGCACCAACCAGTGTGGCAGCACCGGTGCTGAGGTCAACGGTATACAACCCGCCGCCTGCATAGATGTCATATGCAGCAAGGTAGAGGATATCATTGTTCTTATCATACTCCATACCCTGGGCGTAATTGGCAGCAAGACCGGTTGATCCGATGAGCGTGGCTGCACCCGTTGAAGGATCAATGGAATAGATGCTGTCCGTTCCGATATCGTGTCCGTACAGGTTGCCGTCGTTGTCGCAGGCAATGTCAATCATGAGTCCGCCGGTGCCAAATGGACCGACATATGTTGCGGTGGCAGTGGAAAGATCAATGGTATAGAGGTCGTATGCCCCTGATGCGTACATGGTGCCGGTGTTGTCATCGTAGGCAATACCGGTTAGATCCACGCCTGTGCTACCAATAAGTGTCATGGTTCCTGTGACCGGATCCACGGTGTAGAGGGCACCGGTACCGTATTCAACGACATACCATGTGCCGTCAGCCCATGTACCTCCGGGCAGGAAGTCAGCGCCCTGATTGGGCCCGATTACATTGAATGTCCCCGGGTCATCTGAATCAAACCAGATGAGGTCGTCACCAGGATAGGCATTGTGAGCATAGAACACATCTCCTCTCTCCAGTGGCTCCTCCATGATTCTGTAAATCGAGCAGTTGAGGTCAAAGGTTGCGGGTATGGCACCGTTGTTGCAGACGGTGCTCTGCACCGTAATCTCGCCTGCCTGATAGACACCTCCGTCCTCAGGATTGTCAATGGAATCAACGCTCACGTCCATGGCCACATATTCAATGGTGAAATTCACCATCTTCATGTCATTGCCGGGAACCATCTCATCGGGGTGCATTGTCTGGACAACCGCTGTGTAGTCGCCGCCCGCTCCGTACCACGGAGTGAACTCTGCATAGTACTCCTCACCCACATCCAGTGTGGGGATGGGGATGGTTTCCTCGTGGACCAGTCCTGGAGGATCGCCGTCATAGATGGCAACCGCATCAACCTCATACCACCAGTCCCAGCTGTCCGCATAGTAGTGGAACCGTATCATCACGTTTGATTCCCCTATGTATGGTGAGAGGTCAATGGAAACTTCCTCTCCAGGTCCATAGGCATCATGGTCCTCTGCCCAGTGGAGAAGGTTCGTCCAGGTGCTTCCTCCGTCAGTGCTGATATCCACATCCGCATAGTCACCAGAGAGATAGTTGTATGATGCGATATACGACAAAGTCGGCGCTGTGGTGCCCACAAGACTGAATGCTGGGGTTATCAATTCACCTTCACAGGCACTGCCGTATGCACCTGCACCTGCATCCGCACAGTAACCATTTCCACCTGCATAATTTGGTCGTCCCCAAGCATCATTTCGGTCCCACGCATTACCGATAACCGTCCATCCCGCTGGCGGGAAGCTTCCCTCGAATTCTTCCGGTGGAAGAATGACCGTTCCGCCGCCGCTGTATATGGACAGTTTAGCACTGAATGCCCGCTGGGGCTGTGGCGGTGCCTGCATGGCCGTCTTCGGATACTTATCATCTCCACCAAAGGCGGGAGCAAGACTGGCAGTGGCTCCATGCACATCCTCTCTCAGTGCGGGTACTGTACCATAGTTCTT
>QMSU01000191.1 GCA_003650975.1 Thermoplasmata archaeon | reverse complement strand
CCACCATCATCGAGAAGATATTTGCCGCCCATAGCACTGATAGGGTTGCTGCGGGAGAAACCATATGGCTGGATATTGATGTGCGCACCGCACGGGATTTTGGGGGGCCCAACGTGGTGAAACATCTCAAGGAGCACTATGAGGGGGATTACCTTGCGGATCCTGAAAGGACATACTTCACCTTTGATCTGAGTGTTCCTGCCAAGACCATAAAATATGCCATAAACCAGCAGATATGCAGAAAATTTGCCAAGGAAACGGGAATGAATCTTTTTGACGTTGATGAGGGCATAGGAACACACGTGCTCATCGAAAAGGGCATTGTCACACCCGGCGCGACGGCAGTGGGCACAGACAGCCACTACAACATTCTCGGGGCGGTGGGTGCCTTCGGGCAGGGAATGGGAGATACCGACATCGCCTTTGCATTCAAAACAGGAAGGACCTGGTTTGAGGTGCCGGAAACCATGAAAATCACCGTGGATGGTAACTATCACTGGCCCGCAACTCCCCGGGACCTCACCTTTGCCGTCATGAAAAAACTCGGTTCCTCGGGCATGCTCGGAATGGCCGCTGAATACTACGGCGGCGAGATACAGCGTCTGAGCCTTGACGGGAGAATCACGCTTGCATCCCAGACAACGGAAATGGGTGGCATCATTGCCTTCATACCTCCGGATGAAAAAATCCTCGATTTCATGAGCAGGAGGGCAGGACGCGAGGTGAAGGGTGTGTATGCGGATGAGGAGGCAGAATACGCAAGAGAAGTACATGTGGATGTGGAGGGGCTGGAACCCATGGTGGCATCCCCGCCACGACCCACCAACATACATCCCGTTTCCGAGATGGAGGGCATTGAGATAGACTCGGTATTCATAGGCTCGTGCACCAACGGACGTTTTGAGGATTTGCAGGCAGCGGCAGGGATACTGAAGGGAAGGAAGGTGAAAAGCGGTGTGAATCTCAGAATCACACCTGCCACAAAGGAAGTATGGAAAAGGGCCATCGCGGAGGGGCTGGTGGACATATTCATCAATGCCGGCGCCGTGGTATTTACCAATCCGGGATGCGGGGGGTGTGCCGAGGGCATGCCCGGTCTTGTGGGCGAGGATGAGGTGGAACTCTCCACCACAAACAGGAATTACAGGGGCAAGCAGGGGCCAGGGGAGATTTATCTGGTGAGCCCTGCAACAGCTGCAGCAAGTGCAGTAAAAGGTTATCTCACATCGCCCGATTCTCTGGAGGTGAAACAGTGAAAAAAATGATGATTGAAGGCAGAATATGGGTACTCACCGATGGCGAGGGACGGATAATGGATGATATAGACACCGACATGATTTTTCACAACAAACATCTCCACATAACCGATGTATCGGAAATGGGAAAGTATGCGCTCGGCAACCTTGAGGGATGGCAGGATTTTCCCGAAAGGGCGGAAAGGGGAGACATTATCATTGCGGGGGAGAATTTCGGCTGCGGCTCATCGCGCCAGCAGGCGGTGGACTGTTTTCTTGCACTGGGGATACAGGCGATTGTGGCAAAATCATTCGGCGCGATATACAAGCGGAACGCCATCAACTCGGCGCTGGCGGTGATGGAGTGGTCTCACATGCCGCAGGATTTGAAAAACGGCGATGTGCTGGAGATTGACATGGAAAGCGGTGACATAAAAAAGGGAGGCACGCTCATAGGGAGGGCCAGACCAATGAGCCCAGTCCAGACTGCCATTTATAAAGCCGGGGGTCTTTTCTCATACGCACGTTCAATTTAGTGCGTCCCGGCATTCCTTGCATACTTCAACATTGATGTCGAGAAAGTCCCGTATGATCCGGGAAACCTCATCTATTTCTTTATCTGCATCCATTTTTTCCCTCCCTTGGTAAAAAATTTAATTGTGAGGGTATATAATATCTTTTCTAAATTTTTCTGCCCCCGCGGGTGCTGCGGAGCATCGCCCCCACCCGTTCAAAATCCCGTATGAAATCTTGTTTAAGTGCGGGGTTGTAGATGCAGGCTGCGGGATGAAATGTGGGCACAATTGTTACCCGGTGAAGCGCACTTTCAAAAATTGTTCCGTGAATGATGCTTATTTTCTCCGGGATGAATCCGAACAGGGGCAGAAGGGATGAGGTGGCCACGTTGCCGAGTGTGACAATGATGCAGGGGGCTATCGTATCCATCTGTCTGTGGAGGTACGGGATGCATTTTTTTATCTCATCGGAAGACGGGTTTCTGTTATTGGGCGGACGGCATTTGACCACATTGGTAATGTAAATTTCTTCTCGTCTCAGTGAATTTCTTTCCAGCACCTCGCGGAGAAGTTGCCCCGCTTTCCCCACAAAGGGTCTTCCCATTTCATCCTCCCGCTTTCCCGGTGCCTCCCCCACGATCATGAGCTGCGCGGATTCATTTCCCTCCCCGGGCACGGCATGGGTTCTCCCCTTCCAGAGTGGGCACTTCCTGCAGTGTCGTATTTCCTCCTCAATCTCCTCCAGCATGTTTCCTCCGCTCCTTTATCTCTCTCACATAGGGATACCGCATGATTTCCCGGCAGTTGTGACAGGTGGTGACTACCTTGTGTCTGGTGAGGCGCACGGTGCAGTTCATTCCGGGGACGAGATAGGAGGAGCAGTTTCTGCAGTACCTTCTTTTATATTCAGAGGGCATTCTCACAAGATATTTTGTGGAAAGTTTTCGTGCCAGTATCACATACCGGTGTGCCAGGTCGAGTCTTCCCTCAGATGCCCGTCGTTCCGCCTGCTGAAAAAGCACGTGAATTCTCTGGAGGGCAATTTTCCTCCTTCCCCGTTTCGAACGTTTCACACTGGTAAATCATACACCCTACTTATGAATATTGTTCGGCACTGCCCTGAAGATACATGAAGGGGTGCAAAAGAAAAAGGGAAATGATTCCACAATAAATAATTCATCACCCTTTCGGAATGTGTTCCCATTGCCGTTTCTCCATGTGCCTGCACCACCTTCCTTTTTCACTTTCCTTTAATGGGGGCACAACCATGACATTCACAAACTTAATAAGAGGTGTATTCTTCACTATGGTGATAAAATGAGGCACTCCGGTAGCACGTTCTGCGTGTGGTTCCTTTCCATATGCATGGTGGCCGCCAGCATCGGTACGGCGCTTATCCACGCACCTGCCATATGCAGTTCCTGTGCAGCACTTCAGACGGATTCGGTGATTCGTGTGGGGGGCACCGGCCCCCACAATTACACCAGCATCAGCTACGCCATGCGCATTGCACGGCCGGGGCAGACAGTATTTGTATATGCTGGCATCTACCGGGAAAACATCAACATGAAAACGGGAGTCACCCTCATGGGTGAGGACCCGGAGACCACCATCATCAACGGAAGCCTGGGGGAAACGGTGGTTTCATTCTACAACGTGCAGGATGCGCGTATCGAGGGATTTACCCTCTGTCGTGCCGGTCGCCACCGGTCCGGGGTATACTGTTACAACTGTTCCCCTGTGGTTACCAACAACATCATACGAAACAACGGGAAGGGAATACTGTGCGTGCAGAATGCCTCTCCCCTCATCGACCGCAACAT
>QMSU01000190.1 GCA_003650975.1 Thermoplasmata archaeon | reverse complement strand
GAATGGCATAGATGGTGGTTAACTTGACAGTCTCTGAGTAAATGAAAGGCAACCCTTTCATTATTGCCTTCAAAATAAGAGGGACGAAAAGAGTACATGTGCTCGCCTGATGGAAAAAAGGTGAATATGTCATACTTAAGAATGCGAGTGAAACTCGAAGAAAAAATAAAAGGTGCGCCGGATTCATATATCTGGGCTGCCCTTCTCATCATCTTTCATTAATGTAAGGGTCTCGCTCTCATCCATACGAATAATTATAAATCAAATTTCATTTCATATCATGCAGGTCAAAAGATATGAGGATGTGGAGATGGAAGAGGTGGGAGAAGACGGGGCCAAGAACGTATATATTCAATGGCTCATCGATGAGAAAATCGGCAAAAATTTTGCCATGAGAAGGTTTGTGCTGAAAAAGGACGGCCATACGCCGCTGCATCGGCACGACTGGGAACACGAGGTATTTGTACTCGAGGGAAAAGGAGCAATTGTGAACGATGCGGGAGAGGAGTTTTCGCTGACACCCGGCACCTTTGCCTATGTTCCACCAAATGAGATCCACCAGTTTGTAAACAGAGGAGATGACGACTTTGTCTTTTTGTGTATGATACCGTTCCAATGAATATCTTCGTGCTTTCTTCCGAGGAGATCAGAAACCCCCTCGCAGGAGAAATTGCAGACCTTGCCCTCATGCTCCATGAAAGAGGCCTTATGGAACGCTCCGGGAGCATCAGCATGCGCTATGGCAGACGAATGCTCATCACATCGTCCGGGGCAGACATGTCAGCACTCGGAAGCGAACATTTTGTGGAGGTGGTTGACTACAATCCTGTGACAGACACCGTATTGCTCATAGGCACTCATGAGCCGCCACCGGAAACCCCTCTCCACTGGCTCCTCTACTCGAGAGATGACATCAACGTGGTGCTCTACGGAATGATATTCGGTAAAGCCCTATCTGCTGCTGAACTCGAAGCACCGCCTGAGGGTTTGATGGGTGCCATGGCAGTGCTGAAAGAGCTGAAGAACAGCCATGCAGTGAAAATTAAGGGTGGCGCCGGCGTAATGGTGGGGGTGAGCATCGCGGAAATACGGAGGCGATTTCAATGAAAATACACGGAAAGGATATGAGGAGTCTGTGGTATGAGGAGGGGAGGCTTGTGTTCATCGACCAGCGGAAACTCCCCCAAGAATTGGCATTCTTTGAAGCAGCAGATGAATATGATGTGGCCCGTGCCATCAGTGATATGGTGGTGCGAGGGGCGCCCGCCATAGGGTGTGCGGCTGCATACGGCATGGCACTTGCCGAAGATACGAAAGGAGCGGCGGGCCTTCTGAAGGCAACCCGACCCACGGCCCACGACCTCTTTCATGCTGTGGCATACATGCAGGATGCGATGGCCCATGGAGAGGATGCGGTGCATGCCGCACATGCATACACGGAGAGTATCATAGAGAAGTGCAGGAGAATAGGGGAGCATGGAAGGAAATTGATATTCCGGGGAATGCACATACTTACCCACTGCAATGCCGGAGCGCTTGCCACAGTTGATTACGGTACTGCGCTTGCCCCGCTCCGGATGGCAAAGGATATGGACATATTTGTGTGGGTGGATGAGACGCGTCCGCGCCTGCAGGGATTGCTCACCGCGTGGGAGCTTGAACAGGAAGGTATATCGCATGCAGTCATTGCGGACAACGCAGCGGGATATTTCATGCGTGCAGGTGATGTGGACATGGTCATCGTGGGCGCCGACAGGATTGCGGAAAATTATGATGTGGCCAACAAAATAGGCACGTATGAAAAGGCGGTGGTGGCAAAGGAAAACGGCATCCCGTTCTATGTGGCAGCCCCCGTGAGCACCTTCGACAGAAGCATTCCTTCAGGTGACCATATCCCCATCGAGGAGCGGGGCAAGGAAGAGCTGCTTTCCCTTTACCGCTACCAGCCTGGAAAGGTGCGCAACCCCGCATTTGATGTGACACCACACGAGTACATCACGGGCATCATCACCGAGGAGGGAATCATCGAACCGGAGGGCTGACCTCTACGCTGCGGTAATGATATACATTTAAAATGCTGTTGTGTTTACCTTTATGAAGTTCGACCTGCAGTGCAGCATACAGCTCAGCAAAAAAGCAGATGAGTTGAAAGAGGAGCTGGAGGCATTCATTAAAGGCGAGGAACTGTTTTCCTCTCTAGAAAGTTATGAGCTGAAGGCGGATCGGCTCCACCTTCGCATCGTATCTGATGTCAAAAGAAGTCATGAAATCGCCCTGCGCTTCTACAAGAAATTTGCCCAGTTTTTCGGGAAAAAGAAAATCGGTGTGCGGGGCATTCACATCGACCGCTACCACATCTCCTTTGAGGCGGAACGACAGCCGAAAAAGGCAGTTTCCATCCCGTTCGCCGAGGTGACGGTGGACGGCACCCTCATTGCCATGACCATCACCGACAAGGGCGAGGAATTCCTGCGGCAGAATTACGTCGACCGGATGATACGCCGGATAAGAGAAAAAATAGACATGCAGCACTACGAGGGAAAGAAGGAATACTGGCGTGCCATCTGGCAGAGCGAAGAAAAGGAACCGGTGTGGAACAAGGACCCTTCTGAGGAGATGCAGAGGGCCGGATGGATTACCCTTCTGGGGAAGGGGAAATGGTTCTACTTCCCGCCGGCGGCAGCGCTCATGCGGGCAATGGAAAGGATTGCGTTCCAAGAGGTGGTGATGCCGCTTGGCTTCAAGGAGGTCATTGAGCCCATGCATGTCTCGTTTGACACCTGGATAAAAACAGGTCATCTGGAGGGCATGCCCGGGGAGATCTACTATATCAGCGAACCCAAAAACAGAGAGGCCGAAGAATGGGAACGATTTGTGGATCTTCTGAAGATACAAAGAGAGGTGGATGAAACGGAACTCCTTAAAAATCTCAAGCCTCCGAAGGCGGGGGTATGTTATGCTCAGTGCCCCAACATCTACACGGCCCTTGCAGGAAAAACCATTGCAAAGGCAAGTCTTCCCCTGTTGCTGGTGGACCGCTCCACACCGTCAGACCGTTATGAGGCCGGCGGAAAACACGGCATAGAACGGGTGGACGAGTTTCACCGTATAGAAATCGTGTACATCGGCACAAGGGACCAGCTCCTCCAGCTCAAGGAAAAACTTGTGGAGCGATACCGTCATGTCTTCGAAAACATCCTTGACCTCGAATGGAGGATGGCCACCGTCACCCCGTTCTATCTCCAGCAGGCTGGCATTGCGGGAATGGAGGAGGATGCTGTGAAGGGAACCATCGATTTTGAGGCATGGCTCCCCTACCGTGGAGACAGAAGCAGGGAATGGCTTGAGATACAGAATATCTCCATCGTGGGGGATAAATATACACGGGCGTTCACCATAAAAACCCAGCGGGGGGATCTCTGGAGCGGATGCTCCGGTATCGGCCTGGAACGATGGATGGTTGCATTTCTTGCCCAGAAGGGAATGGACCCGGAGCACTGGCCGGATGAATTCAGAAAATATGTGGAACCGTTTCCTGACATGCCGGAATTTCTTTGAATATCACGGGCAGGCACGTGGCCATGAT
>QMSU01000189.1 GCA_003650975.1 Thermoplasmata archaeon | reverse complement strand
TCGGATAGGAAAATCCATGCGAGGATGGTGAGAACATAGATGACAAAAACCGCCTTTTCCTCTGTTGCCGGTTTTCCCATCCTGCGCACCTCTTCCGTAAGTTCCTTCACTGCCCGCCCGATACCCTCCACTTCGGGGGGGAAAAGTCTGAGGAGAATGAAGGCCACCACGGGGAGGGCTACAAGCACAATGGGTATGCTCATCTTCATCCATTCGAAAAAGGAAAGCGAGTACCCAATTTCATCCAGAAAACCAATGGTGAGGGGATTCCTTGCGCCGCCGAGCAGGGTCCCCCAGCTTCCTATGGATGTTCCGAATGTGAGGGCTATCATGGTGGCGACACCGAAATTGCTCTGTTTCGGGACAGCCTTCATGATGAGCAGAATGTGCATCAGAATGGGGAGCAGGAAGGCCGCAACGGCATGTTCCTGCATGAAAAAGGAGAGAAATGCCCCCACCACCATGACGCCGAAAATGAAGGTTGCAGGAGATGCCCCGAATGCCCCCAGCAGTTTCACCGCAATACGCTTGTGAAGGCCATATTTCTCGGCAGCGGCGGCAAGCATGAAGGAGGCGAGGATAAAAAATACTGCTTTATTCCCGAAGCTTGCAAATACATCCCTGGCATCTGCCACGCCAAGCAGTGGCTGGAGTGTCATAATGAGAAGACCGGTTGCGGCGAGGGGGATTGCCTCGGTGATCCAGAGAATGATGGCCATGAGGAGAATGCCGAACATGACGAAACCCTCCCTGCTTAACCCCTCCGGTGCGGGGAGAAACACAAAAAGAGAAACAATGAATAGAGATAGGGCAATGTACGCGGCACGCATTCCTTAAGAAAGGAAAAAATGGCATAAAAAGGTTTCTTTCTGATCCAAGAAAAAGGGGAAAAGGATGTGGTATTTCTATTCCGGGGGTGGTCGGTTGAGCCAGTAGAACCAGATGACCGTGTGAAAACCGAGGCCTGCCCCGAAGGTCACGGCAGAGTAGCCCCAGAATCCATTCAGGAACAGTGGGAGTTTTATATTGTACCCCACGAATCCCACGAGGCACATGATTCCCGGAAATGTCACCAGCTGGTGCTGCACAATGAGACCGCTGCTGTCCACCACGCCAAGGAGTCCCCATGAAACATCAAAGAAATCTGCTTTCGGGAGATTCCAGCCCCGAAGAAAATTGAGGTAGCCGATGAGCGCCGAGAGGCCGACCCTGACCGTACCGCCACCCATATAGACCGTGTTCACCCTGCTGAAGAAATCGAGGAGTATTGGTGGTCGCTGTTTCACTATCGGTTCAAATCTGGATGCGAGCTGTGCCACCTTTTCCCTGGTAAGTCCCATGGCCTCTGCCCGTGCATACATGTCATTTTTCAGTTCCTCCATTGTTTTCTCTTCGGGAATCAGGCCGTATTCCTTGAATATGGCAAATCGTTCATCGGCGGTTTTTGCAGAGAGCAAATCCTCTTTTAAATTGTTTACTTCATCCTGCGTTAATGGCACAATTACGGTGTTAATACTTCCATCCGCCCGGTATTCGTCCACCTCGATTTCCACCACAGCTTCTTGCATTGCCCCGCTACTTTCTCGCGATTTCACCGAACTCTCTGCTCCGTACACAGAGGTCACACTCAGGCAGAGAAACAGTGCAATCACTCCCACAGCAAACCCTTTTTTCATCGTGTTATTTTTCATTTCATCGCCCCAAAGAATAAATTCATCACATATTATAAACATTACGATGATGCGGAACGCGCCACAGAAGAGGCAGGATAATATCCCACCATTTTATAAATCATCAACCGATTTCACCATGGAGAGAGCATGGTGGGAAAACGGCTCCAGGCATCCGGCATTGCGGCTCTGCTTGTGATGGTTTCCATCCTGAGTGGCTGCCTTGGAACCGGTAACGGCGGATGGTTCACCGGAGATCGTGATGGGGACGGCATTCCGGATAAGGATGATGCCTTCCCGCGTGATCCCTCGGAATGGGAGGACAGCGATGGAGACGGCTGGGGGGACAATTCCGACCCTTATCCACAGGATTACGACAACGATGGCTTTACCGATGCCACCGACATCAAGAAAAACGGTGACGCAGCCATTAAAATCTCCCTGACTCGGTTCGGTGTGATGGACAAGGTGGATTACGTGCTTCCACGGGCAGATGTGTTTTTTGATATTTACATAAACAACCGACTGGAAACCCGCATCGATGACGACGGGCACCCCTGGCGCGCCACCATAGCGCAACTCTACACAATAAACAGCATCTTCGTCTATAACATTGATGATGACCAGCAATACACGAATATCACCATCGTGATGTGGGATGCGGACTGGCCCCTCCGGAACGATATGATAGACATTGATGGTCATGACGGGACAAAAGAACTGCACATTGTCTTCGATGCACTTACGGGAACCTGGACGGGCGATGACACCGACGGTCATGCGGATGGGCGAGATGACGGCGTGCGGAGTGCTGGCGATGACGATGGGGTGCTGTGGTACGATATTGAGCTGATCGATGTCACCTACTACAAGACGTACTCCTGGACATTCGGTTTCAAGTCGTTCTCCCTGAGCGTGAACATTCCAAGGGAGAGCTATGCCTATTACAGGCATTTGAAGGTGGACAGGTCTCCAGAGTCGTCTTCTGAAATAGCATTGTTTGTTACCCCGGATGATGAGGTGGTGATGGAAGTGGCCGACACGCTCCATTCGCTTGCCCAGGAGCACGGGTATGATTACGATAAAACCGCCGACTTTGTGCTGCGGTTTGTCCAGAGCCTGGAATACACCTACGACAACTACACCACACCGGCCAACGAGTACTGGCGGTTTTCAGTTGAAACGCTGGTGGACGAGACAGGGGACTGCGAGGATACCTCTATTCTGTACGCTTCTCTCATGGAGGCTCTGGGATACGATGCCGTACTGGTGCTTCTGCCGGGCCACGCCGCCGTGGGCATTGCCGGAACCGACCACGCAGGTTACTACTACACCTACAACGGGGTGAACTATTACTACTGCGAGACAACGGGCAGCGGATGGAACATGGGAGAAATTCCCGATGAGTACAAGGAGGAATCGGCGACCATTGTCCAGGTTGGATGAATCATCAGCCACTCTTTTCCCCGCTGGCGTTCCAGTGCCCACTCAAAAACATGTAAGCATGAAAGGCCCCACCATGTGCCGGACTGAAAACTCACTATTCTTCTTGGTGGAAATGGTCTGAAAAACACATTATACCCACATGCTGATGACATTGTCAAGATAAGAAAAGCAAAGATGGTGCCCGTGCTCATCCGAGCGAGAGGGAGAAATACCGGGTGGGTACACCTTCTACACTGGAGCCGTCGCTCGTGCCATCCTTCATAAGAGTATGTAAGAATGGCATAGAGGGTGACTCACTTTACAGCCTCCATTCTATTTTCCATAATGTCTCTCGTAAAATTCCCTTAATTTTTCCGGAGACGGGATGGGGCATCTTTTCCACACGTTAATGACATTCCGCAGTTCCTCCTCTCTTTTTTGCCCGCGGAACAGCTCCTGCAGATAAGCAGTTCTTTCCTCAATATCTCTCTT
>QMSU01000188.1 GCA_003650975.1 Thermoplasmata archaeon | reverse complement strand
TTCTATTACACATACTGAGGGAAGATATTTACCGTATTTTTTCCATAGGGACCCATAACTTGAAAAATTCCCAAGTTTATCGATTATTTCTTTTGGTAGAGGAGTAGAATCATCTGTTAAATCATCTTTTACGAATGCTCTTGTTCCATCAACTAGCCAACCCTCCCTTTTTATAAATTTTAGCAAAGCATTAATCGACCTATTTATCCCAGGAATACCCAATAAACTAGCATCATCGGTGACGCCTCCTGTCCCAATTCCAAAACATAACAATATTTGGGTTGGATTATCTGTGTTGTCTGGGAATGCGACTAGGGAAAAGTTTTCATAAACACCACTCGTTGTAGCTCCTTCATACAGTAAACCCCAATATTGGATATTTTCCTCTTGTCCAGCAAGGGAGTTATATCTTAATATACCATTTTTCTCTACTTCATTGCTAAATCTTTTTCCAAATATTTCATCAAGAAGTACTTTTGATTCATCTAGAGCCTTTTGAGAATCTTTATCTAAAATAGCTTGAAGTAAATTTTGTGTCAAACCTATTTCTTCCGAATTAAACATAGTATCATCACCTTTTATTCCCCATGATAATATGTATTATGATACTTTAAGTCTTATGATGGATGTGCGGATTATCCCCGAAAAAATGATAGATATGTTTCATTGGCTTTCCACAAACTCTATAACGTATTTTCAATTTGCATGGTATGAAAGTGGCGGTGGCCCTCACCGGTGCATCCGGCATGGCCTACGGTTTGAAATTGCTGGAGGAACTGAAAAAGAACGGGTGCGAAACATATGTGGTGATGAGCGAGAATGCCAGAAAAATCATGGCCCACGAAACGGGAACGCACGAGCACGATGTGAAGGGATATGCAACTGCGATGTATGATGAACACGATATGGAAAGCCCGCTTGCCAGTGGCTCATTTACCTATGATGCACTGGTGATTGTTCCATGCTCACTCAAAACGCTTGCCTGTGTTGCCAACGGGCTGGCGATGAATCTGGTGGCGAGAGCCGCACTCTGCTGTTTCAAGGAGGGGAGAAAACTCATTCTGGTGCCGAGGGAAACACCGCTGGACGTCATCAGTCTCGAGAACATGGTGAAGGCAGCGAGGGCAGGTGCTGTCATACTGCCAGCCATGCCCGCCTTTTATCACAAACCAGAAACCATAGACGACATGGTGGGATACGTGGTGGGGAAGATACTGGAACAGCTCGGAATCCCGCATTCGCTCTATGAGAAATGGGGATAGCATGACCCGACCTCTATCTGCATTTCCACTCAAAAAGGATGAACATGTGGTGTGGGTGGGGAAACGATGCATGAAAAGTCTGTGGCCGTGGCTCTTCATCGGATTTGTCACTCTCCCGCTCTATGGAATTGGCACCCCATTCATTTTATACGCAATTATTGCCTGGCTGAGGGTGACATATGTGATAACCAATCTCCGGGTGGCTGAGGTAATTGAGCACTATGCATTTGTGAGGCACGAAGTACGGGAAATCTCACAGGATGAAATAAGAAGCATGTACACCACCCAGAGTTCCATGGGAAGGATGCTCGGATACTGGAATGTCATCATTGAAAATTCGCGGCGATTGATACTCAGGGGAGTGCCAGATCCCGAAGAGGTGAAAATGCTGGTAAAACAGGCAGGAAGCTCCGCACACCGGGAAGAATGATGTTTCAATCTTCCTCAAATATCCGCTTCAGCATCCATTCTGCATTAAAGGGAATCTGGTCATCGTATCCCTGGCCCACGCCGATGAAAAAGAGCGGTTTGTGAATTGTATGGGCAATGGAAAGCGCCGCACCGCCCTTGGCATCCGCATCCACCTTTGTCAGGATGACGCCGTCGATTCCCACCACCTCATTGAATTTTTTTGCCTGCTCAATGGCATCATTGCCGGTGAGTGAATCGCCCACAAAAATAATCATATCGGGCTGTGCCACCCGCTTTATTTTCTCCATCTCCGCCATCAGATTGATGTTGGTCTGCATCCTCCCTGCGGTGTCCAGCAGCACGAAGTCCTTGTGCTTTGCCTTTGCATGCTCTATCGCATCATAGGCAACCGCCGCGGGGTCTGCGCCGAAATCATGTTTGATGAGTTTTACACCGAGTCGCTCCGCATGCAGTTCCAGCTGCTCTATTGCCCCTGCCCTGAAGGTATCGCCGGCTGCCATCACACAGCTGTATCCCTTTTTCAAAAGATAGTGGGCCATCTTGGCAATGGATGTGGTTTTTCCTGACCCGTTCACCCCCACAAACATGATGACATAGGGCTTTTCCTTCCCCTCAAGTGCGGCAAGGAAATCGCCCTCGCTTCTCTGCAGAATGTCCCTGATTGCCTCTTTGAGGGATGCTTCCACCGCCTCCCGTGCCTCCTTCCGCGGCATGCCGGCAAGCTCTCTCGCTATTTTCCTCTTTATCTCCTCCACCACCTCAAGGGCCACGTCTGCCTCAAGGAGTGCCAGTTCGAGCTGCCAGAGGAGTTCCTCGATTTTTTTTTCGCTTACCCCAAAAACTCCCTTTTTCTGTTCCTGCTCGTCTGGCACCGCAATGGTGTCCTCCGCATCCCTAATCTTCCTTCTGAGGAATTTGAACATCCTTCTCGCTCATCTTCTGGGCAAGCTCATCCATCTTGCCCTTTATTTCCTCCGCGGTTTTCAGTATGCTCTCCTGGCTCTTTTTGAGCTCCTCGATTTTTTTATTGAGCGTATCAATGGCGGCATTGACCGGCTTTTCCACCAGTATGCCCCTTCCCGCATTCACCAGAACCTTTCCTGTGTCCTTCAGCGTCCCATAGACAAATGTGCTGCCCCCTATGGGGATAAGGGTATCCTGTGAGGGGATGTCTGACAGTTCCTGGACAGTTTCCACGGTACGGTGGTACTCGTTCACCAGTCGCTCTATGAGTTCTGCCTGGCCGTACAGCTCCTCCACCTGCTCCTGGTATTGCTGCATGAGGTACCAGCCCTGTTCATCACTCATGGTGTCCCTCAACCCGGTATTTTACCACAGAGTTCTCTATCTCGTCGCCTTTCAGCTCGGTAATACTCTCTATTTTCATCATTTTCCGCTTCACCCTGTGCCTGCTCCCCATTATGGAGAAAATCTGCTCCTTTGCGTCCTCCTCGTTCTCGGCAGCGATCTCCTTGCTGAAGGGCTGCCACACGTTCTTCATCAAAAACATTCCCTTTATCCTGTATGCTTTCATTTCAACCACCTATCAAATCCAGTGCATCCTCAATTCTGTTCAGCTCAATCCCGGTTGTGGTGATGCCTGCCACAGCTCCATGGCTGTTGGCCACCAGTCCCGCCCCGACATAGGGCATGCCGTGATTCACGGTTCCGTTCTTCACCTCAACACCCATCACATCTTCCAGCATGGTGCGTTCATCCTCTGTTGCCTTGGGATGGCAGAGCACACCCCTGTTGGTGGCCGCCGCCGCCATCCCCACCGTATTCAGTTCGGCTATTGGCGCCTGCACCACCTCCACATTCAGTGTGTCCTGAACGTCGCGCACCGTTGTTTTTTCAAGGAGCGGATGTGTGATGGCGCCATGGTCATTGACGA
>QMSU01000187.1 GCA_003650975.1 Thermoplasmata archaeon | reverse complement strand
GGGAGTCAGCTCTTCATCTCCTTCGATGCCACGGTGATCGCCGAGGGAATCCATGTGAATGAGGCACAGGTGAGCGCTTACTGTGAGAACACCTCATCATATGTGCAGGATGAGGACAATGCAACCATTGGTGTCACTCATCTCTCAATTGAAAAATATGGTCCAGACCACGTACAGTTTGGCGAATACATAAATTACACCCTTGTTGTCACCAATATGGGACCTTCTGTGGCAATGGATGTAATCATACAGGATGTGCTGCCGGACGGATTGCTGTTCAACGATGCATCACCCGGGTATGCCGGACCAAATCCTCTAGTATGGGGTGTGCCGTCCATGGACGTGGGAACATCGATTGTACTCTGGATAAATGCCACTGTGGGGGAGGAAACCAATGAAACATTTACCAACTACGCGAGCGTGACCAGCGGGGGAACCGTGGAGGTGGCCCTGAAGACTAGCACGCTTGACGAAGCGCCGCCATGGTCATGGCTTGAAGTTACCCTCGATCCCAATGGGTATGTGACACGTGCATCAACATTTCGCATTTATGGCGAGGATGACAGCGGCATGTGGAAAATTTATTATGACATTGATGGCGTGCTTTATGAGGGAAACTGGAATGAGGTTGTGATATTCCAGCTGAACGAACTGTGGGGATATGGACCCGGAATGCACAGCATAGAGTACTGGGCTGTGGATTTCATGGGAAATGAGGAGCGACCCCATCATCATGAAACCTATGTGCTCGATGCGGAGGGTCCCACTATAAACATCTCATTCAACGGTATTTACGAGCTCACGGTGACGGGAAAATACCAGATAACGACACTGACTACCATCGGATTTACCGCAGAGGATGACGGCGTGGGTGTGGAACGGATAGATTACCGGCTGAATGATGGAGACTGGATGGAATATGAAGGAGCATTCACGCTTCCTGAAGGATTCTATCACATATATGTCATCGCCCATGACTGGGTCCATAATGTGGGCGAGGCGCACTACATGATTCAGGTGGGAGGCGGTGAGCCGGTGACTGTGTGCCACATCGCACCGGAGCAGCCGGATGGCAACAACGGCTGGTATGTGAACCCCGTGACGGTATCCTTTGAGGCAACAGATGAGGCAAGCGGTGTTGCCTTCACGAAGTACAGAGTGGATGGCGGGGAATGGACACGCTATGAGGAACCCTTTGAACTCGGGGACGGCCTGCATCACGTGGAATACTATAGCACTGATAATGCCGGCCTTGCGGAAAATGTGAAAACAAAGGAAATCATGGTTGACCTCCATCCGCCGGAAATTTCCATTGAGAAACCCAAAAACTGGCTGTATATCGCAGACCGTGCCATACTGCCGCTCCCTGGAAACCGCCCCATCATCATAGGCAGAATAACCATGATCGCGAGCGCCTCTGATGCAAGAACATCTGGCATGCAGAATATGCTTCTTTATATAGATGGCGATTTGAAGGCAGATGGCAATGACCATATCCAGTACATGCCGGAGGGGATCATGATGGGAATCCATCGGGTTACCATTGTGGCACGTGATGTGGCGGGCAATGAAGCGGTGGAAGAAATCAAATTCTTCATAGCAGAACAATACTGCTCGTTTGAAGGGTACTGGGAAGCGTAGTGTAAAAATTTAATAACCGGTTGTCAATATGAACTTCATGAAAAGGGCACTGTGCATGCTGTTACTTTTTCTTCTCCTGCACTCATACGGGGAAATCCGTGCAATTCAGAGCGGTGCGCCGCAGGAGAACATCCTTTATGTCGGCGGAAGCGGACCAAATAATTATACCGAACTGCAGGATGCCATAAACGCCTCGGTATCCGGGGACAGAATCATTGTGTTTGCCGGCACGTATGGCGGGGCAACGGTGAATGTATCATTGCTCTACCTGGAGGGGCGGGGTGCCATTACTGGAGCGATAAAAATCAATGCAAACAGTGTCACACTGGACGGATTCATTATCAAAGACAGTTACCATGCTGTCACCATAGACGGGAATTACAATGAGATAAAAAATTGCAACATTCTCAACAGCTCTTACGGGATAAAAATTAACGGGTACTACGATAAAATCTCCCATACGCTGAAGGGGACTCACAACAAAATTCACCAGAATAAGATATTCAACAATGGATACTACGGAATATGGATAGACCATGGGGAGAACAATGACATTACTCAGAATGAAATCTACAGAAATGAGATCGGGATATATCTTCAGAAATCGCACGAGCATCTGGTGGCATACAATACCATAAGAAACAATGATATCGGGGTGAAAATCCAGGGTGGCGAGAATAATATGGTAAAGAGAAACAGCATTGTGGATAACGATAAAAGGGGAATTTATTTCTGCTGCCACAGCCACAACAATACCGTGTATGAAAACAATTTTATCGGGAATGATCTCCATGCATACTGTTACAGTGGAGAAAACCTGTGGGATTTCGGAGGGCATGGTAATTACTGGGATGACTATGACGGTGGTGGAGTCTATGTGATATACGGGGAAAACATCGACCACCACCCTTCCTCCACTCCCTACGATGTGAGCGAGCCATCATATGAGATTTACATCACTGCCCCAAAGAAAAATGAGGAGATATCTGGAAAATACACGGTGATGGGACTCTCAGAAAAGGAGGGAAAGGTGGAGATAAAAATAGATGATGGCCCATGGATGGAGGCATATGGTACCTTTTCGTGGAGCGTGGAGATTGATACCACCACGCTCTCCAACGGCGAGCACACCATTTACGCACGGTGCGGCTCATCGTCATCTTCTGTCGCAGTATATGTGAATAATGCGGAGAACGAACAGAACACTCCCTCGTTTACATGGTACGCACTTGTGCTCTCGCTGGGTATGGCCATCGGTTACCACCGGTACAGGAAGCGCAGGCACTCATGATTGCCGCTCCTTTTTTCCCCTTATTGCCCGGTAGATGCAGTATGCGAGTCCACCGTAGAATATGAAACTGCCGAAGAGTGCCATTACGATTGCTCCTGCCGACATGGTAACCTCGCCATAACAATTGAAGCGATAACGCTCGCGCCCACGATAAGCATTCCTGCCACAATGCTCCATGCAGGGAAATCTTCATAACCCTCCGTCATCAGCTCCACCACCGATGCCACCGCTATTCCCACCAGCACTACTGGAGCAAATAATTTCAGCATGATACTGAACCACCTCCCGATATGGATTTCGGATACCTCGTTGGCATATCGCCGTATTTTTTCACCTCCAAGAACATAGGCAAAGGTGAGACACTCGAGAAGTCCCACAATGACAAGGGCAATATTTGCCATGAAATGATCCATGATGTCCACCCAGTAGATACCCCCTCCGGTGACGAGAACGAGACCGAGCAGGAATCCCGCACTGCATACAATAAAATTTGCTTTCTTTCGGCTGATGCCGAACTTATCCTTTATGCCGTTGGTGATGGATTCCACCATGGAAAATGCCGAATCAATGCCGAAGGTGAGAAGTGCCATGAAAAATATCACCCCGAAAAAGGAGGCGGCAAAGGGCATCTCTGCAATGGCTGTGGGATAGGTGATGAACGCGAGCCCAATGCCACCGCGG
>QMSU01000186.1 GCA_003650975.1 Thermoplasmata archaeon | reverse complement strand
AGGCTGTGGCAGTTTGGACAAAACATGAAGAAGGAAGTGAAGGTCCTATAAATATTTTATGAGAAATGAAGCATCATTCGATGGGTGAAAAAAGAGGAGAAGGTAATGGGAAAGCATCGTTGTGGTATGTGCTCCACTTCATTTTTGCTTTTCAATCTCTCTGTTTCTGCCCTGTGCATCTCTTGTGTCAGCAACCGGTTCCCCCTCCACAACGGAAAAGCAGCCGTGATATGGACGATATTCATGTAAAAGACTTAAAATGAAGTGGTAAGGGAAAAACACCGGGATGCAGATTAGGAATATCCACCGATTTTCAGACTGGGGTCGCCGAACAGCGTGAATTCCTGTACCATTTTCACGTCTATCATGTTCGATTGTCCGAAGGTGGAGAGGTAGCTGGTGATGGATTGCCCGTGCGCATCGCCGAGCACATGATGACCCTCTTCCCCGTATTGACGGAAGAACTCCGGGAAAATCCAGCAGCCGGTATCGGGTACGAATTCCTGGTTAAAGGAGCCGGGTCCGAGGCCGGTGCAGCCGATGGTGGCAATGGCGCCACTCCGGGGTACTTTGGTGAGCCACCAGCTCCAGCACTCGGGAGTGGGATAAAAACCGGTCCACACTCTGTTCCACCCCAGTACGGAATTCAGCAATGTGACATTAAACTGGCTGTTGTGGCAGCCCATGACCGCAACAATGGGCAGTTTGTCCGTATTTTCTATACTGTTCATGGGAAACACCGGGATGCCGATATTTATGGGTTGCAGGCCGATAACCGCCGATTTGCTGAATCCGCCGGGCATGCCGGGCATGTTTACAATCATGGTGCTGGGACTGGCATGGCCGAAAAAGAAGGCGAATCCACAGCCCTCGGAAAGCGTGCGGATGACATCAGACTGGGAGGTGAAATTGCCATTTGATGCCCAGAGATATATTTTTTCAAACGTATCCGGCATGTAGTAGAAGGCGCCCGCGCGGCCGCCGCCCATGGGTCTCTCTCCGGTGGTCCACTCGCAGTCACAGAAGCTTCTGATATCCTTTTTTTGCTGCGTGAAAACGGTTTCTCCCTCTTCATTTTCTATCCACACTTTTATGTCTGTATAAAATCCGTACGGCCGGGGGTCGTATGATTTTCCCCGGATGTGCATGATGCCGTCAACGTAGGTGACATTCGCCCACAGAAAGCCCATGTAGGCCTCGGGAGGTGTGAAATCCACATCGGTGGAGCCGAGAATGTCCCCTGTCGAGGGTGATGTGATTTCCAGGATGGCAGGACCGGGGTAGGTGTGTATGCGAAGATGGTCATCCTCGGAGAAGTGGAGCGATGATTCCTGTGCAGGGTCAACGGTAACCGTAACCTCGTCCACCGGGCCCCATTCCCCCGTAATATTGCTTCGACTCTGTGCATAGATGGTGTACTCGCCGGATGGAAGTCCCGTGACATCCCACTGTACATCCAGGTCTTCCTGGTCCTGAAGTCCGTCACCCGCAACGGCCACAATTCTCCGGAACCATTCTGAACCGGCTGCGGTATTCTCATAGGTAATTATTTTATCCACACATGATTGAACTTCCCTGATGCTTCTGCACGGGAGACGCCCCATATACACATCGGGATAGAGGTCGAGAGTATCATCCGGTGTTTCCGGCCGGTTTCGTGCACCAATTATGCCGTCGTCATTGGAATCCCAGTCATCAAACACTCCCCCCGCTTTGTAAATATCGGAAAAATAGAGGTCACACAGGAATCCCGGGTCATACACGGGGTCATCCTCGTAGATGTCGTAGAGGTTCGAATATCTCACCGGTACATACCAGTCCCGCGAGCCGTAATTGCGGGTATCCCGTGGGTTTCCATAAAAAGGCGACTTTAGTCCGCCCACCAGCAGCACGTAGGTGACATTCCAGGTTTCAATGGCATCCTTGATGAAATGCTTGATTTTTTCCGGCCGGTCAACGCCATCGTACTCTGCATAGATTTCCTCTGTGGTTTTCAGAAGTGTCTGAACGCCATGGGCATTTTTATGGTCCACCAGCCGCTCAAGCTCGGCGGAAAACATGGATGGTGAAATGATCACCAGGTCATACGTATCGCTGGCAGTAAAGAGAGGAGATGCCGGTTCATCGTATGAAATATTTATGGCTGCCGATTCTGCCACCATGATGGTGTGGTCTGCGGGACAATATCTGATGGGATAGAGTTCAACAGTGAGATGTGTGACCCGCTGCAGGTTGTCGTTGAGTCCACACCCCGCATGGTAGGAGAACCACCGGGAAGGATAGGGTTGACTGCTCCCGTATATCTGCTCATTTCTGGTATACCCGCCGGTAGCTCCGTTACGGGATAGCGTATATGGCACCGGATTTGACGCAGGTACAATGTCTTTTGGGAGGATATGCTGGCGATAGGATGGAACGTCCACGTTGACCCTCACATTGGTTATCCCAAAGGGGAGCTCAAAATGTTTTACCACGGTGGGAATGAGTGGTTTTCCGGGCTCCTTCAGAAACGTGAATGAGTTATCAAGGAGGAGCCGGACGTAATGCTCATTTTCCTCGACCACGGTGTAGGGAAAAGCGGTCGTTTCATCCGGGGATCCGCTTGAAATGGAAATGCATATGATTTCAGAATCCATGGCATATTCCTGCGGTGACTCATATGTCACTTTGGCCACAGGCACCATGCTCAGAACGAGAAGTGCGCACACCACTTCGCCGGCAATTTTTCGCTTCATTTTTGCCTCCGATTATCAATATGTCTGTCGTTTATAAAGATTCCCGGTGAATTAAGGAACACACCGTGACTTTATCACAGGAAAGTGTTTTTACCTCTTGCCGTGTGAACGGGAAAGCGATAACGTATTCATCTTATTCGCAGGTGTGCATTTTCTCATGAAAACGAGGGTATAAAATTTCTTCATTTATCAGGTATTGCACATTTCAAAATATTTATCTCCTCCCTGCATTTCATATTGTGGAGCTGAAGGAGTTACAGAAGAAGAAAATAGGAGAGATACTGGATGAACGGCAGCAATGGAACCTACCAATTCTTGAAAAGGATGCAAGTATATGGGATGTGCTCTCCATTCTCACAGCCAGAGACCATGTGTGGATTGTTGAGGAAAGAGGGAGCAAAAAACTGTTCGGCGTGATCACCGAGAGCGATGTGCTCCGTCTGCTGGCACCGTATCGGCTGCCAAAATACGTATTCGGCAAGCGGTACGGAATGTCGCTGGAGGGGGGAACGGCGAAAACCGCAGGAGATATCACCCATCGCCAGCTCATCAAGAGCTCGCTGGACGAGGAGGTTGGCGAGGCGCTGGCACGTATGGTCAATGCCCGTCTGAGACGGCTTCCGGTGGTGAAAAACGGTGAAATAGTGGGAGAGATTACCATCCATTATATCCTTCAAAAACTGTTGGGTAAGAGATAATGTTACTTGAAATAGGTTGTGCGCTGCTCTTGGCAAGACTTATCGGCCATGTGTTCGAGAGGTTCAAACAGCCAGCGGTGATCGGTGAAATACTTGCAGGGGTGGTCATGGGACCCTTTATCGCTGGCAACCTGTTCGGTATCCGGTATATATCTGTGGAGACGGAGGGACTGGCCCAGCTGGGCATTGTGCTGCTGCT